>JAKQFZ010000427.1 GCA_029558215.1 Candidatus Omnitrophota bacterium | reverse complement strand
CATGGCGAGAGCACATGGCAACGCCATGCCGAATATGCCGATGCCTCGCACCACCATCCAGGCCATCCACAAATTCCACACCGATGTCCAGCCTGGATTCATGCCGCGCAAGCCGTACGCCTTTGACAACTACCCTGTCATCCGGTCGAATCAGAACGGGATATACTCCTACGGACCGACACATCCGGTAACCTGGCTGCATTTCGGCTTCGGAGCCACTTTCGACGAGCGCGGACAGGTCAAAACAGTTGCCGATCGTTGGTCGTGGCGATTCCTTGCTTCGCGTCTGAACCTCTTGGACTGCTTCAGCGGCTACGTGGTACTCCCCTCGCAAATCGGCCCCTTGGAAGCAAACGCCTATAAGGCGAAAGGCAACAGTGTCCTGGAACTGGCAAAGTCCTATACGGAGACCGTGGACGGTGTCTTTCTGTGGTATTGCGAAGACAAGATTGATGCCATCAAGTATTTTGGGCTTCAAAGCGTAGTAGGCCTTGCAAACGGGCCTGACTCACTCCTGGAAACCTCCGAGCAAGGGGAGAAATCCATCCCGACAGATGGAATCGGTTTCCCAACGAGACAGGTATGGACACCTCCATCCAGCGCCCGACGCTCGGCTTCCGATCTTTGGCGACTCAATGAGTCACGTCTCGAACTACTTCGCTCCAAGGACATCATCAACAACTCTGTTGAAGAGTTGCACGGTCACGCTGAAGATCTGATGCTTCAGGCCGGTGAGCTGCCGTCTCTTTCGACACGCGAAGCGCTTGCAAATTCTGCTTTCCTCATCGAACGTCCGGTCTACCTGGATACCAAGACCACCCTGGACGATCTCATTCGCGCCGTACTCATCCTTCTTGGGCTTTGCGTCCCGTTCGCCTTTGCAGTGGAGCGACTCTTGATCGGTGCAACGACCATCTACCGCCAAATCGCTGGATTCACAGGTTTCTTCCTCTGTACTTTTCTGATTCTTTTCTTTACCCATCCCGCATTCGCGATTTCAGCAACTCCCATAGTCATCTTTCTCGGCTTTGCCGTCGTGGTTCTTTCATCATTGGTCATATTTATCATCATGCGGAAGTTTGAGGTCGAGTTGAAGGTGCTCCAAGGGCTGACCTCTACAGTCCATGCCGCTGATGTGTCACGCTTCAGCACGGTTATGGCCGCCATGAGTATGGGCATCTCCACAATGAGAAGACGCCCTCTGAGGACGTTTCTCACGGCAACAACTATCATCTTGCTCACTTTCACCATCCTGTGTTTTGCTTCATTTGGAACTCAGACCGGCATCGTTCGGCTGTTTCTGGATGCCTCACCGGACTACTCAGGAGTCTTCGTGCATGACGTGAACTGGTCGAATTTCAACCTGGAAGTCCTGGACGTTCTTCGCGGACGTTGGTCACAGACGACGACGATCTGCCCTCGGATGTGGATTTCCCCCAAGACCGAACAGAACCAAGGTCCTCTTCTGACCCACGAAGACGGTTCGGCTCCTCTGGCTCTCAAGGGGGTGCTGGGATTGGCTTCGGAGGAGATCGCCCTCCGTCCCGACTTGCAGAACCTTATGGGAACTGACACGCGCAACTGGGACGGGAGAGTCTTCATCACTCAGGCAGTGTCTGAGTACACTGGTTTGAAGGAAGGTGACGCCGCTATCGTGGGGGGACTTCGCCTTTCGGTGGGAAAGATTCTTGAGGGAAGTCAACTGGCGACCGTCACGGATATGGATCGCAACAGTATTCTCCCTGTTGATTTCGTCACAATGCAGAGCGTTATTGATACAGCCAAGCAGCAACAACAACAACAGCGAAAGGCAGATACCCTTGCCAGAGAAGTCCAACAGAACTGGGCGCACTTGCCAACAGATTCTGTAGTCATTGTCTCCCTGACCAACGCACGGATCATGGGCGCCAACCTACACGCGGTGACCCTCTACACTTCGAACAACTGGTCTGCAGCGGAACTGGCTGCAGATCTCGCCAAGGTTCTCGACCTTTCAATCAGTGCCACTCGACCAGAGGGCGTCTTCCGTCACACGCTGGGACTTATCGTTCAAGCCAGTGGTGCAAAAGATCTTTTCTTCCCTGTTGTGCTCGGGGGACTTGTCATTTTCGGCACGATGCTGGGCTCCGTGGCAGATCGCGAAAGAGAAATATACACCTTTAGTTCACTGGGTCTCGCACCACCACATGTGGCGAGTTTGTTTTTCGCTGAAGCCATGGTGTATTCCGTTCTGGGTGGCATGGGAGGCTATCTGATCGCTCAGGCGATGATGAAGATGCTCTCGTTTCTTGCAGGACTTGGATTGGCACGGGTTCCTGAGATGAATTATTCGTCCATGAATGCCATCATCACGATTCTTATCGTCATGGCGACTGTCTTGATTTCGGCCATCTATCCGGCGATGAAGGCATCTCGCAGTGCCAACCCTGGGATTCTGCGCACCTGGAGACTTCCTGCTCCGCACGGTGATGTCTTCGACATCGCGTTCCCCTTTACGGTCTCCAACTATGACATCACAGGTGTTGTGAGTTTTCTCAAGGAGCATTTCGAGAATTTCGGTGACACGGGACTTGGGGTATTCATGGCACAGCACCCCCGACTGGTTCGTGATCAGAACGGACGGCTGGGACTCGACGCCCGAATCGCGCTTGCTCCCTTTGATCTCGGTGTAACCCAGTCCTTTGAACTGAGGAGCACTCCAAGTGAGATTTCGGGCATTGACGAAGTGCGAATCCGACTGGAAAGGCTTTCCGGTCAACCCAAAGACTGGCGCCGTCTGAACAAGGTTCTTCTGGATGACCTTCGGCGCCAATTCCTCATCTGGCGTGCCCTGCCGGAAGAAACCATGGAGATCTATCGGCACAGAACGTTGGAGGCGATGGGAGAAATCCCAGTTCAGGTGCCCACGGCTCCTGAACACGAATCCTCAGACTCGGAGAAGAACACGGATCATGGCACACAAGATTGACAAGGAACTCGAAGAGTTTCGAGACCTGATGCAGGTTCCCTCCACGTTTCAGGAGGGCTTCAACTGGACGTCCCTCCTGGGAGCTGTGTTCATTGCCCTGCTGATGGTTCCAGGCTCAATCTACATGGGACTGCTGGCCGGAACGGGAATCGGACCTGCCGCACAGTGGGTTACTGTCATCCTCTTCATCGAGGTCGCCAAACGGGCACAACGTCACCTGAACCGCTCCGAGATTTTTGTCCTCTTCTTCATGGCAGGTGCTGCCATGGGAATGCCCTTTCACGGGCTGATCTGGAATCAGTTTTTCGTCCGTAGCGACTCGGCCATGGCTTACGGTGTGGCGGAATACCTGCCCAACTGGTTTGCGCCTGCGGCTGATTCCGCATCCTATGAGCTTCGAACCTTCTTTCATCGTGACTGGATTCCGGCCATCGCCTTGATCGTTTTCGGAACCTTTTTCGGACAACTTGCCAGCATGATTCTGGGCTATGGGCTGTTTCGAATGGCCAGTGACTTCGAGAGGCTTCCCTTCCCCATGGCACCCATTGGAGCGCAAGGTATCATTGCACTGGCCGAGGATGTTGACGAACCAAGTCCAGAGCAGTCCTGGAGGTGGCGCGCTTTTTCCATTGGGGGTGCTTTGGGTCTGGCGTTCGGAGCGATCTACCTGGGACTGCCTACCCTCAGTGGAGCGCTCACGGGACAGCCGATTCAGATCTTCCCGATTCCCTTTTCTGATTTCACTCAAAAAACCCAGAGTTATCTTCCCGCCGTCGCGACAGGAATTGCGTGGGACTTCGGGAATCTTCTTATGGGAATGGTCATGCCGTTCTTTGCGATGGTCGGAAGTCTGATCGGCCTGATCTTTACCTTTGTGCTCAATCCAGTCCTCTACCATTTTGAAATCCTCAGTTCCTGGACATCGGGAGATGACACGATCTCCACCTTGTTCAAGAACAACATAGACTTCTACTTCAGTTTCCAAATTGGAATCGCTATCGCCATCGCCATCGCTGGATTCTGGCAGGTCTTCAAGAGTGTTCGTTCCAGTCGCCAGGAGCGTTCCCGAACTGGCGTGAAGGGACTGAGTCTTGCGCAACGTTGGCGAGCAGAAGCCCCAAAGCAGCGTGGTGACATACCTCTTCCATGGGTTATCATCTGCTACTTTGTCGTGACAATGTCGTACATTCTGGTGTCCGGCTATTTGATTCACTGGCACAAGGGCGTCATGGTTATCCTGTTTGCTCTAGGATTTCTGTATACCCCTTTCATCAGCTATGTCACTGCTCGTCTAGAGGGTATTGCAGGTCAGGTGGTCGAGATTCCCTACATCCGCGAGGCAAGCCTCATCCTCAGCGGATACAGAGGAGTCGCCTGTTGGTTTCTGCCCATCCCAGTGGTCAACTACGGTGGCATGACTGTTTTCTACAGACAGTGTGAACTGACAGGTACCCGATTTACAGGCATCTGGAAAACCCAGATCGTTCTCTATCCAATCATCCTGATCAGTTCCATCCTGTTCATGAACTTTATATGGAGCCTCGCCGACATTCCTTCAGCAGTCTACCCGTTTGCCCAGAGGATGTGGGAACTACAGTCGGCCAACGCCTGTATCATGTATTCCTCGACACTCGGAGAGTATTCCATCTTCGAAGACGCGTTTAACCTGACCTATATTATCTGCGGTGCAGGGTTCGGCGTCATGTTGTTCGCCGGACTCACCAGTTTGGGTGCTCCGATCTTCCTCGTTTACGGAGTCGTTCGTGGACTTGGACAGAACATTCCGCACTCGATTATCCCGCAGTTCATCGGAGCGTTGATCGGGCGGTACTATTTCCAGAAACGCCTCAAGGTCATGTGGCGTCAATACATCCCAGTCGTCGCAGCGGGTTTCTTCTGTGGTCAGGGGCTGGTGACAACAGTATGCGTCGGAATCACCTTCCTGAGCAAAGCGGCGATTCAAATGCCTTTCTAGGAACGAATAATGACAGCAACCTCTGAAGTGCTTATCGAGATCCGAAATCTGAACAAGGTCTTTAACTTGGGCAAGACATTGGTCCAAGCCCTTCGAGACATCAATCTCGACATCTACAAAGGCGAGTATCTCTCGATCATGGGACCTTCAGGTTCCGGAAAGAGTACGCTGTTTAACATGATTGGAGCTCTCGACAGACCGAGCACTGGAGAGATCAAAGTCGCAGGTCTTGATCTTACACGCCTGACCAGCAAACAACTTGCTTACTTCAGAGGCAACCACATCGGGTATGTCTTTCAGTCATACAACCTGCTCCCCGCCTACAAAGCTGTAGCAAACGTCGCCATGCCACTCTTGTTCAGCGGAGAGCCCTATGAACGTGCCGTCTCCCGAGCGGAAGAGGTGCTGACCCGTGTTGGGCTCGGACATCGTTTGACTCACCGCCCGGATGAACTGTCGGGAGGGCAGCAGCAGCGTGTTGCGATTGCCAGGGCTTTGGCAAATCGTCCTGCCATCATTCTCGCGGATGAACCGACTGGAAACCTGGATTTGCACACCGGGGAAGAGATCATCCATCTACTCAGGCAATTGTGCCTTGAGGATGGCGTTACCGTAGTCACCGCAACGCATGATCACAAGATGCTCGCAGCGTCCGACCGCATTCTCTGGATCAAAGACGGCGCAGTGGAAAGACTCCAGAAACGATCCGAGATTGACATTCGCGTCGGCACCGTCAAATAACGGACGGGTTCTTCGTACCACTGCAGGGGCATTGGCCTATCCCTGCCCGTCCTCAGTTCTCAAGCGGCAGATTCACGACTTCACCCGTCTCACCGGAGCGGTAAGCAGCAACAGCAACTTCCAATGCTTTGAGACCATCTTCACCCGAAATAAACGCCGGTTCCTCCTTCGTTACCATTCGGATGAAATCCGCCACCAGGGCTTTGTCCATGTCGCTGCCCCAATAGTCCCAACTGACAGATTTGTTCACAGCTGAGTAGACGTCTATCTTCTGAGCGAACGAGTCAATCTCCAAAACACCTCGCTCTCCAACGAACTCCAAGGTGACGTCACCCCAGAATGGGAAAGGTCTTCGGCGAGACCAACTGGTGTCCAGAGTCACGAAACTCCCGTCGGAAAGAGTCATGTTCAGTTGGCCAACGTCGTCAATGTTCAGCTCAGGATAATAGAGGTTGTCTACCTCGGCATAGACCTTGACGATCTCCAGACCCAACATCCAACGGATGAGGTCGGCAACATGAACCGTATGATCCATGACTGCACCCCCACCGGCCTTTTCTTTCTCGGCAAACCATCCCCCTGGCATGGAACCGTGGTTGGTAGCACGAATCGCCAGAATCTTTCCGAGACGGCCCTCCTCAATGAGGCGTTTGCCTCGCTCGACCGCAGGGATGAAGCGACAAGGAAAAGCCGTCATCAGTTTCACCCGGTTGGCCACGCAGGCATCAATCATCGCCTGAGCGTCCGCAATGGTCGTGGCAATGGGCTTTTCACACATAACATGTTTGCCGGCCTGAGCGGCTGCCACCACCATGGGTTTGTGATCAGCATTGGCCGAGCAGACCACCACGGCATCGGAGGGAACCGCAAGCGCTTCATCCAGCGTCTTGAAGAATCCCGTTCGATATTGGTCTGCCATCTTCTGTCCAAAAGAATCGTCTTCGTTGTATATCCCAACAATCTCGACATCGGGATGAGCATTCAACTGTTTCGCGTAGCTGCCCATGTGAAGGTGGGCAAAACTCAGTAGAACGACTTTCATGACTTCGCACCTCCCTGAATCTGAACCGACTGTCCAGTCCGCAGAGACCACCAGGCACTTTCTGCCACAGCAACGCAAGTCACTGCATCTTCGGGTTTGACCACAAGTTCCGCCTTGCCCTGCAGCACTTCTGCGAAATGCTGAACCTCTGATCTGTAAGGGCAGTCATGCAAAGGACTCTCCGGTAGAAAGACATTGGGTTTCTGCCCTTCCTCGGCAGCCGATTCCGAAAGCAACAGAGGAGACACCTTTCGGCTGTCGTACTGGATGATTCCTCCAGAACCTGACACTTCAAATGCTGTGTAGAATCCGTCTGGAAGAGCCCAACTCCCTTCAAAGTGACCGATCACCCCATTCTGGAATTTGACTGTGACGAAGGCGTGATCCAAAGAAACACCAACGGCGTTCACATCTGAAACCACCGACTTGGCATAGACCCGACGAGGCGCGCCGAAACACCAAACCGCATAGTCCAAATCATGCACGATCAGATCCAGTATAACACCGCCACTCTGAGCGTAGTTTCCAAACCAATTGCCAACGCCCCTTGGCATCCGACCCGCTCTCGTCGTTCGTATCATGACGGGACTCCCGATGGCACCTGAGAGGATGCGGTTTCTCGCCTGCACATACTCGCCAAAGAACCGAACTACGTGACCGACCATGAGAATCTTGCCCGACTTGCGAAAGGCCTGCACGATCTGATCCGCCTCACTGGCCTTCATAGCGAGAGGTTTCTCCACAAACGCATGAAGATTATGCTCCGCGGCAAGCATGGCATATTCATGGTGGAAGACACTCGGCGTACAGACGACCATGACGTCCAAATCTGCGTCCAAGATCATCTTCTGCACATCGTCGAACACGGCCGCCTTGTAGGGCGCAGCAGCCGCTTGTGCCTGTTCATCACGGACGTCCATGAAAGCGACAACCTCAAAACCCTCCAATGAGGAAAAGGAACTCGCATGCAGGCGAGCCATGCCTCCAGCCCCGACAAATCCAACTCGAAACATCATGACCCCCTTGTCGTCGTATTCACTGACCGCAGAGTGACACTGAGTTGCAGATGCGCTTGTCTCTTTGCGGAGCAGCACAGTGCTGGCCATTGCGAAACGATGAGCCAGCTTCTGTGGAGAGGATTTTCCATGTTTGTCCCCTGAAGGTCAACACTATTTCGATCCGCCGAGATGTTGACAGGTTTCAAAATGCCCTGTTATTCTGAGCAGGTTAGCACCTGTGGGCGCTCGGGCTAGGCCCACTCGCTTGGATGCTTGGTCACAAAGGAAACCGCCTCTTCCAGAGTTTGGTTTTCCAGGAGAGTCCAGTGAGAAAAATTCGGCTTCTACTTCACAATACAGGCCGCGTCGTTGGCGGCATCGAGAAATACATCTACCTGCTGCTGAAGCATCTGGACAGAAGTGTCTTTGAGCCAACACTGGCTCACGAGGATGCAGAGAATTTGAAGCCCTGGCTGGAAGAGATCAAGAGTCTCGATGTCCCCTGTCACACGATATCCCTGAATCGGCTTGTGCATCTGCACAGGATACCGCTGTTCGCGTCGTGGATTCGAAGAAACCGATTTGATGTTCTCCACTCGCATCTGGACCAGCGCTACGGTTCCTTGGCGGCATGGATGGCGGGTGTGCCCGGCGTCGTCTGGAGCTACCATGTGAGAATCCCTGACCTGAAGCCTTATCAACACTGGCTCAACCGTTCTGCTCTGCAACTTGCAGGAGGACAATGCATCGCCGTCTCGGAAGCGATCAAA
>JAKQFZ010000400.1 GCA_029558215.1 Candidatus Omnitrophota bacterium | reverse complement strand
GCTACGGTTCTTTCCAAGTCGGGTGAGGTCTTCACCGACGTGGGGGATGCCAACCCCCAAAACTGCCATCCCAGAGTCGCCAAGCACCTTCTTCGCATGGCCAGCACCAGGGCAATCGCCAGAGCTCTTCGCTCCATGACCAACGTGGGAATGACGGCTCTGGAGGAGATCTCGGACTTCGGGGAGATCATCGACATCAACGAGAATCGGGATACAGGAAAGCTTCCCCAGGCAAGACCCAAAAAGATTGCCAAAGTGGAGAAGAAGGAGACCAAGGCTATCCCCCAGAAGCAGGAGCCGGCTGCACAGGCAACTTCGGCTAATCCCCCTCAGAGCCAAACTGCCCCTCCATCCTCGGGCAACGGCAACAGGGCATCTGAGACGAAGAAAGCTGATGGCAATGGCAACGGACGAGGCAAGTCCAAGCAGGAGACCACTCCCAAGATCTCCTCTGCCCAGGCAAACGCCATCGCCAATCTCTCTCGCAGAAGGGGGATCTCTGTCGAGGAGCTCGAGAAGATGGCCGTTGATACCTTCGGCGTCAAGGTCGAGCACCTGTCTCAGAAGGATGCTTCTGCTCTCATTCGGCAACTCCAGCAATCTGCATAATCAATCCCGTTCATAATTCTCTATCTCCCTTTACTCCACATCCGGGACAGGATGCATGGGGATTGGTGTGTCCTGTCCCATCTTTTCGAAAAGCGCAGGATCCTGCGTATTTTGGATCAGGAGGTTGAAATGGAATTAAACGACTTGAGAAAGGAACCCCATCTGTCGGCATCCAGCATCGGGGATTACATAGACTGCGGGCTTCTGTACAAGCTGGGAAGGATAGACAAGCTTCTGCCTGAATTTCGTGCCGATGCTTTAGAGTTTGGCAGCTGCATCCACCTTGCCCTTTCAGACTTCCACCAGGCAAAAAAGGATGGAAAGACCATGACTGCCAAGGAACTGCACGAGCAATTCGAGAGATACTGGAAGGCAGCGGCAGAGGGTCAAGAGAACATCCAGTACGCCGAGGGCAAGGACTTCAAGACCCTGCTGATGGAGGGCAAGGAACTCCTCACGACCTACTACCACAAGTGCCCCCACGAGCAGTTCAAGGTTCTGTCCATTGAAGAACCATTTTCCTTCACCCTGGAAAACTGCCCGTTCAAGATCATCGGCGCCTTCGACTTGGTCGAGGAGGACGAATCCGGAACCATCATCGTCGTAGATTGGAAAACAAGCGGCAGGGCCTATTCAGCAGACGAAGTGGACCGGAATTTCCAGCTCACTTTGTACCAGATGGCAGCCAGGGCAAACGGTCATGCGGACAGGGAGATCCTGCTGAGATTCGACTGCCTCATAAAAACAAAAACTCCCAAGTTCGAACAATACTACACGTCGAGAACGGAGAACAATTTCAAACGAGCGGAAAAGAAGATCGCCGAAGTTTGGAGGGGCATCTCAAACGGGATATTCATTCCCAATGACTCTTCCCAAAATTGGCGATGCAAGAACTGCTCATATAAGAAACACTGTGACGAATGGTTCGAGAGGTGAA
>JAKQFZ010000386.1 GCA_029558215.1 Candidatus Omnitrophota bacterium | reverse complement strand
AAAAGGTACTTCGGACTCCGACAAACCACGCCTGCTGGTGCTTGCTCAACCCCAGCATATAGAACCCATCGCAGGCGATGTCGTGCGTGGAAGAACAAAACGCCATGACCCAGAAGATGGTCATCGTCCATCGAAACCACCCTTCCATTGGTATCACCATGGCGAGGCATCCCAGACCAACGCCCATGAGGAACTGCATCACCAGAACCCACCAGCGTTTGGTCTTGATCAGATCCACCAGGGGACTCCACAGAGGCTTGAGCATCCACGGCAGATAGAGCCAACTGGTAAAGAAGGCGATATCCTTGTTGGACACACCCATGCGCTGGTACATCACAACCGAGACAACGTTGATGATGATGTAGGGAAGCCCTTCAGCGTAATAAGCCGAGGGAACCCACAGCCAAGGAGAACGACGTCGCCCCTTGGCGTCCTCGATACCCTGATGAACCGTGTCCGGTTCTTCGACGTGCGGAGAGGAAACGGCAGTGTTGTCCTGATCCATTCTGACTCCCTTCTCAGGTTATTGTTCGCGGGTACACGCCCGAATGATAATAGACAGGCACTCTCCAAAGGTCAAGGCAGGAGGGTTTTGAGTTCTGTTCGGAATGTCTTGCCAAGTAACGCCGTGGATGGGTGATCTGATCCCGGCATTTCAGCAGTCCATGAGTCATCAACTCAAGCATGAGGAGGAAACCGTTATTCCGGTTGCTCAGTAGTTGGGTACAAACGCGCCACCACGGCACCGCTTCAGGTGGTTCAATGCATGAATCTGGCCGGTGACTTCCATTTCACCTCGGTAGACAGGGTCGTGCCAGCCTTCAATGTCAATGGAACCTGCGAAACCGCTCAGGCGAAGCTCGGAGATGATATCCGTCCAATTACTGTCACCGAACCCAGGCGTCCGATGGAAGAAAAACGGCTTGGAGCCGGTGATTCCGTATTCACGAATCACGTCCCACATAACGGTAGCATCTTTTCCGTGGACGTGAAGTATCCTCTTCGCCCATTTGCGCAGCTGTGCCATAGGGTCTATGAGTTTGATCATCTGATGGCAGGGCTCCCATTCCAGGCCGATGTTTTCATTGGGCACCGCCTCAAACATCATCTCCCAGGCCTGCGGATAGTGAGCAATGTTCCAGTCGCCGCTCCGCCACGTTCCGTCGCCATCACAGTTCTCAAAAGCAAGCCTTACGCCTTTGACCGAGGCACGGTCTGCCAGGGGCTGGAAGACTTCCTTGAATCGGGGGATCGAGGAATCAATGGATTTCCCACGCAACCGTCCGGTGAAACCCGAGACGACATTAGCTCCGAAGAGGTGGGCGTTGTCAATGAGGCGTTCCCACATTGCGACGCACGCGAGATCGTTCTCCCCGCTCTCCAGCGGATTGCCATAGATGCCCAGACAACTCACCACGGCGTCCTGATCCTTCAGGACATCTCCGACTTGCTTGGCGAGGGTGCGCAGCTGCTCCTCGGTCTCATTGCCAAAGCATATCTCGAAGCTCTCAAAACCATGGGGAAGAAGATGACGGATTGCCTCGACAGCCTTTCCGCCGGGCACCATCGTGCCGATACGAATTGTCTTCACGGGGTCGCTCATATTCCTGTCCTTTCAATGGGTGTAGTATAAAATGTTCTCTCGACGCAAAAGCGAAGAGCGTCTGAAAAAGACACCAGATGCTCCTACTTGCTTGACTTGCTGCGGATACGTTTTCTCGGACGCAGACCGACGTGCGAGTCAAGCTCCTTCTCAACCTGTGTCGGGTTAGCGGAATTGTAGAGCATCAGGTTCTTGAGATACTCGAAACTCTCCGGTTCCATGAACTCCAGAAATTCAA
>JAKQFZ010000356.1 GCA_029558215.1 Candidatus Omnitrophota bacterium | reverse complement strand
GTTCTTGAATTCGCGCTTGTCCTTCCCATGTTGCTGCTATTGATCGTTGGTGCTCTCGAATTTGGCAGAGTTTACTTCGTCAAGATCGTTCTCACCAACGCAGCACGTGAGGGCGCTTATTTCCTGTCTTTCAATAAAAGTGACAGCGAAAACTGCTCAGGTTCCGGAGTTGACAAGATCTGTTTCCTGGAAACCCGTCAGGCGGTAATGGATGAAGCCACCAATTCCGGCGTGTCCTTGACCAATGACGATATTACCATTTCCACTCCATGCTGCACCGCTGGACAGACGGTAACAGTGGGTGTGGGTACCACAATTGAAGATCTGATCTTGATTGGAGTAATGAGCAACGGCTTTTCTCTCGACGCATCCAGAGATTCGATCGACCTTTCAGTTTCCATCCAGATGGTGGCACAATGAGAACCCGGCGATTTTCCAAGGGTCAGTCGCTGGTTGAGTTCGCGCTGGTATTTCCGCTGTTCTTCTTCATGGTAACCGGTCTGCTCGATCTGGGCCGGGCGGTCTTTGCTTACACCACAATGAACACGGCTGTCCGCGAAGGAACGCGTTTTGCCATTGTTCAGTTCAAAGACTCACCCGATTCAGACACAGAAGCTGTGGTCAGAAGTTATTTCTACGACCTCAAGGATTTTAATGACAACACTGTGATCACGATCAGCCATGTCGGCGACGCCGATAATCCCAAGATCAACGTTCATGCGATCTATACATTTGAACCTGTCACTCCCGGCATGAAGCAGATCCTGAGCGGCGGGCAAACGATCCTGATCGAAGCGGAATCTGAGATGTTCATCGCTCCGATCGGGAAGTAGGTGCATATGAAAAAGCAGGGAACCAAATTCCAAATCGAGCGAGGTCAGATAGTTCCCATCGTTGTACTCATGTTGTTCATGATCCTGGCCATGGTTGCCCTGCTTCTCGATGGTGGTTCACTGATGCTCAATCGCAGGACAGCCCAGGCTTCAGCTGATGCCGGCGCGTTGGCAGGCGCCAGGGCTATTTGTTCTGGAGAAAGCAGCCCTGTTC
>JAKQFZ010000309.1 GCA_029558215.1 Candidatus Omnitrophota bacterium | reverse complement strand
GACCGAGAGAACCAACGGGGTTGCGATCAGCGCCCTGATCGTGACCCTCGCCTTTGTCCACCGGGAGCTTGATGCTCCCAGTGAACTCATCTGGGAGGCTTATCGGGAGATGTTCCAATCCCTCCATCGCGCAAGCGTTCTCGCCCATCAGCAGAGCCAACACTAGGAGCCATCATGAGCAAACAGCGGCTTTCAGTCTACCAGCTCGCCCGACTTCAGCAATACGCTGAAATGCGGGAGCTGAACCAGCACCGCCGAAAGGTCGGGAACTGGATTCTCGTCGTCGGCTTCATCGTTTTCGAGATTCTGTTCTTCTTCGCAGCCGTGGCAGAACTCGAGCGGAACAGCTACCCCGATCCGTGCGGGGAGCTGCCAGCGGTTTACGGGACGGACTGCTGATGAAAGACAAACCGATCTACCGCTGGCCGTTGTTCGGAGTTCTCCTCTCCAGCGGGGAGCTTCTCCGAACTGACGTGGGACTGCCCAGGCTGTTCCACATCGAGGCTCTCGCGAAAGATGTAGCTCTCGACTGTTTCCCCAGGGAAACAGTCGTACAGATCACACTGGAACTTACAAAGGAAAACAACAATGGCTAGTCCGCAGAATGTTAACGCCCAGCTGAACCCCGAGACCGGGATCATCACCCTCGCAATTGACAGCAGCAAGCGCCTGGGTCTTTCTTCTTCCGGCAAGACCATCATGGTCGGCAGCAGTCACGGCGCAATGCCGCTGCACACTCCCGACGGGACGACGATCTATGTTTCCGTCAATGCTTACGTCTACCCGCCGAAGGAAAAGAAGTAATGAAAACCTGCGAGCAGGTTCAGCAGGAATGGGAGGAAACTCTCACTGAACTTCAAGAGGCGGTTCATGAATTGAAAGCTTGGAAGAGACCCAATCGTTGGAGTGATCTACTCTGGAATTCAGATTTCTCCTTCGTTCAGGAACAATTGCTGATTCTCACCAGACTACGAGGGGAATTCTATATCCTAAGCGAAATGAAAGAACCCCGTCTTGAATCTTCGGCAGAAGGAGGTGGCTCCACCTGATGCCGAAACAGCAGGGGTAAGACGCTTATTCCAGAGAAGCGCGCCCTGCTGTCGGTGGTAGCTGGTTACTACCACCCTGATGATGGCAAACCAACAGGAGCCGAAATGATTACCCGAGTCTGCCTAATGTGTGACAAGACCTACACCCCGGACCTCGCACTGGAAGAAGACTTCCCGGTGAAGTTTCGCAGGTGGAAAGAGGAACGGGAGCTGATCCAGAACGTTTGGCCCGACGCCAAGCCGATCCAGCGGGAACAGCTCCAATCCGGCATCTGCAGCGACAAGTGCTGGGATCAGCTCTTCCCGAAGGAAACTCCCG
>JAKQFZ010001164.1 GCA_029558215.1 Candidatus Omnitrophota bacterium | reverse complement strand
GTACAGCAGCAAAAACACTAAGCGCTATAACGTTCTTCCTACCCACTCAGAATCACTCTCCAACAGGTTTCGATATATCGGAAGCAGATACTGCCACGTTCAGTGTTTCTTGAGCCTGCCTGCTTCCGCACCAACAAAAAGGCCACTCGGCCGAACAAACAACATTGCCAGGAGTACCACAAGAGCAACAGCATCTTTGTAGTGAGAGAGTCGAGAACCTGCCGCCAGACCTTCCAATACCCCAATCATAAGGCCTGCGACAACTCCGCCAAAAGGATTTCCTAAGCCCCCCAGTATCCCCGCGGCGAAGCCCTTTAGTCCCAACATAGTGCCCCGTTCATAGCTCATCAATGTCATGGGTGTGATTGCCACACCCGCTGCAGCTCCGACTGCCGCGCTAAGGGCAAAAGACAACATGACCATCTTGGTGGCGCTGATGCCGACCAATGATGCCGCATCCCGATTGTAGGAGCAGGCACGCATCGCTTTGCCCAGCAGCGTCTTGTCAAAAAAGAGCCAAAGTCCGAATACAATCAGTGCTGTGATACCCCAAACCCACAGCGTCTGAGGCAGAATTGAAGCGCCCGCGATAAAGATAGCGTTTTCCGTTGAGAAATGGGGAAGCGCATGCGTCTGCTTACCCCAGACGAACATGACAAGTCCTTTCAAGAAGACGGACGCGCCCACAGTGCAGATAATCATCGAAAGAACGTCAGCTTTCTTGACTGGTCGAATCGCAAGAGTCTCCATCAAGATTCCGACAATCGTCACCATCAGAACGCTGATGGGAAAGGCCAGAAAGACAGGAACATGAAGACTTTCAACCAGCCAGACCGCGCTCATCCCACCCAACATCACAAACTCTCCCTGGGCAAGATTGATAATCCCGGTCGAGTTGTAGATGATGTTGAACCCTACGGCCACTAGGCCGTAGATACTCCCAACAGTCAGGCCGGTGAGGATGAATTGGAGAATCTGGCTGTAAAGCGACATACCTTCAAAACCTGTCCCCGCCCGTCCCCTTGGGAACGGGCGAGGACTCGATTCAGTATTTCTGCGTCACCATTGCGGAACGTTCCACAATGAGACAGCTCAGTCCTTAAGAATGACAAACTTGCCGTTCTTCACGGTCAGCATCTCAAATGCGTCTTTGGTGAGACCAAGGTGGTCGGTGTCGGACATGTTGAATATACCTGCCGTGCCAACAAAACCTTGAATCTTCTCCAGACCGTCTCGAATGCCTTCCCGTGTCGGTGCACCGAGTACAGCGGCTTTCGCAACGAGATGCAATGCGTCATAGGCGTGACCACCGAATGTGCTCACAGAACCACCGAACTTCGCTTCATAGGCTGTCTTGTAATCAACAAGAACCTTCTTCTGCGGGTGATCTGCAGGCAGTTCATCAGCAACCAGAAGACGTCCCGCTGGGAAGATGATCCCTTCCGCTGAATCACCAGCCGCCTCAACATACTTCAGGTTCCCGAAACCATGGCTCTGATAGAGGGGAATGGTCATTCCCAGCTGCTTCATGTTCTTGGGGATAAGCGACTGAGTTGGCCCGATAGACCAGTTCACAACGGCCTTGGCTTCCGATGCCTTAATTTTGGTCAACTGTGCGGTCATATCCGTGTCCGTGGGAGCGTAGGTTTCATCCGCAACCACCGTGATCTCCATCTCTGTGGCAAGTTTCAGCAACTGATCACGGCCAGATTTCCCAAACCCATCGGTGATGGTGATAATACCGACCTTGTCAATACCCTTGGTCTTCATGTGCTCGAAGATTCGAACGACGCAATCGGAGTCCATCTGCGGACTCTTGAAAATCCACTTTCTTTCGGCGACCGGCTGAACGATAGGGGCGGCTGCAGCACAAGAAACCAAGGGAACTTTCTGTTCTTCGCAGATTCTCAACACAGCCATCGTCTCTCCACTGGTGGACGGTCCAATGATCGCCACGACCTGATCTCTTGAGATCAGTTTCTGTGCTGCCATAACGGCTGTCGCTTCACTGGACTCTGTGTCCTCGACAAGCAGTTCGATCTTTTTTCCGTTGATGCCCCCTTTGGCATTGATCTCTTCGGCGATCATGGCGGCCGTGTTCTTCTCTGGCTCACCCAGAAAAGATCCTTTGCCGGTGACAGAAAAGAGTGCGCCGACCTTTATTGTATCAGCACACCAACCCACATGCGTTACCATAAGAACAAGTAAAACCAATGACATCCTTTGCATGGTCTTCATCTTTTTGAAACCTCCCGATTTCTCCAGTGATCTGAATTCCCGATACCCGAGACCCCACCAATCTTCCGTTTCGCTGATCCCTCCTTCCTTCGAACAAGAACACCCATTACCTCAGTGTCCCCCAGACCAGTCTCAAACAACCTGCCCAGTCGCAGAGACTCAGCACTCCATCGCATTTCACTGTTCATGCAAACCACTACATCTTGTATATCTGTTCACCAGTTAGAATACGGATGCCTGCCTTCTGAAGAGTGTTTATCGCCTTGGTGAGTTCTTCAATCCGAAATACCAACACAGCCTTGTTCTCGGACTTCTCCACGAAGGCATACATGTATTCCACGTTCAAGTCTTCTTTGGCGAGCACCGCCAGAACTTCCGCCAAGCCACCGGGGTGGTCTTCCACTTCAACAGCAACAACTTCGGTATCCCGAACAGTGAAGCCGTTGTCTTTAAGCACTTTGAAAGCGGTGTCTACCTCGTTGACGATCAGGCGAAGAATGCCAAAATCAGATGTGTCAGCCAAGGATAGGGCTCGAATGTTGATGTTGGCATTCCCCAGGACTCTGGCAACCTCTGCCAAGCGTCCCTTTCGATTTTCCATGAAGATTGATATCTGCTTCAGTTTCATCGTTTCACCCTCCTGAGTGAACAGGTTCTCTGCAAACAACTCTCTATGCATCACCTCTGCGCTTGTCTATAACACGCCTGGCTTTGCCCATACTTCTTTCAATGGTCTTTGGCTCCACAAGTTTTACCTTGGCATGAAGTCCGAGAACTCCATACAACTCACCCGCGATTCGAGTTCTCAAGTCTTCAATCTTCCGCACCTCGTCCGAGAAGGCGGAGTCACTCAGCTCTACCTGCACTTCGATATCATCCAAAGCACCAACCCGATCTACAATGATAAGGTAGTGCGGTTCGGCTCCCTCGACTTTGACCAGAACACTCTCAATCTGCGACGGGAACACGTTCACTCCACGGATGATCAACATGTCGTCTGTACGACCGCTCACACGCTCCATTCGAGTCAGCGTTCGACCGCAGGCACAGGGCTCTCGGAAGAGACGCGATAGATCACGCGTTCTGTATCGGATCACCGGAAAGGCTTCCTTGGTCACACAGGTAAAGACCAGTTCTCCCAGTTCTCCATCCGGCAGAACATTTCCCGTCTCCGGGTCAATGATCTCCGGAATGAAATGATCTTCGTTGATGTGCAGACCGCATTTCCGATCACATTCGCTGGAAACGCCAGGCCCGATGATCTCACTCAGACCGTAGATATCCAGAGCGAGGATACCCCAACGCTTCTCCAGTTCATCCCGCATCTCGTTTGTCCAAGGCTCTGCGCCGAAGATGCCTGCCCTTAACTTCAGTTTCGAACGGTCAATCTTCTCCTCGACCAGCACTTCCGCGAGGGCGAGAGCGTAAGACGGAGTACACGCCAGAATGGTGGTGCCGAAGTCCTCCATAATCATGACCTGACGCTTGCTGTTTCCACCTGAGATCGGGATTGTGGTACATCCCATGAGTTCAGAACCATAGTGAACCCCCAGACCTCCTGTGAAAAGACCGTATCCGTAGGTCACCTGAACCACACTGGTCTTGTCCCCACCTGCACAGCCAATGGTTCGCGCCATCACTTCAGCCCACACTTGAATGTCGTTTCGAGTGTAGCCTACAACTGTCGGTTTGCCCGTAGTCCCCGACGAAGAATGGATGCGAACAACATCTTCCATGGGAACAGCAAACATGCCGAAGGGATAGTTCTGTCTCAGATCATCCTTTGCAGTGAAAGGCAGTCGCTGCAAGTCCTCAAGAGTCTTGATGTCTTGGGGCTTCACACCAGCCTTGTCAAACTTCTCTCTGTAAGCGGGCACATTCTGATAGACTCGACCCACGGTGTGCCTCAACCGTTCCAGTTGCAGAGCCTGCACGTCCTTACGGGGCATGCATTCCACTTTTGGGTTCCACATTATTGAGCCTCCCTCGGAGATACCTTCAGACCTCGCCGAAATGCTTCAAGGTTCATCTCCAGAGTGTTCGGATGTACCATCTCGCTGATGACCTTCTCCCATGTCCGCTGCTGAAAGGGAAGAAGTCGAGCCAGGCAGCCGACGATGAAAATGTTCGCTGTTCGTGGATGCGGAAGTGCTTCCATCGAAATCGAACTTGGATCAATTCGAACCGCGTCAGGTTTGAGAAAAGCTTCGTAACGGCAGGACTCGGATGCCTCAAAGGCAACGAGCGCATCTCCCTGGCCTTTCGAGATGAGCGGGGAGAACACCCGTTCACCCATGCGAACGTGGCTGACAACACTGCCCCCTCGCTGGGACATCCCATGCACTTCACTCTTCTTGACGTCCAGACCCTCTTCAAAGGCGACCAAGGCAGTAATCTCACTGGCGAGCAAGACTCCCTGCCCCCCAACACCGGCAAAAATGACTTGAAAGGACTCCTGCGATGACATCAATTCTCCCTCTCCGAAATGGCTTCAAATGGACAGACCTGCCGACAAAGTCCGCAAGCCCAACATTTTGAAGAGTCTATCATGAACTTGCCTTCCCTGTCCAGGATGGCAGGACAACCTGTTTTGGCACAGAGCCCACAGCTGCGACACTTTTCCTCATCAATCCACAGGGCTTCAGTGCGGTTGGATCGAATGAGAACACACGGACGGTTTGTGATGATGACTGAGGGCTGATCTGACTCCACGGCATGAGTGATGGCTTCTTGCACTGCCGCAAGATCGTAGGGATCCACCATCCTGACATCTTCCACCCCCACGCTTTGACACAACTTGAACAAATCCAGCTGCTTTGCAGGATCGCCTTTGAGTGTGCGTCCGGTGCCTGGATGTTCCTGACGACCAGTCATAGCCGTGGTGCGATTGTCAAGAATGATGACGGTCGAACATCCTTTGTTGTAGACCATATCAATCAGAGGCGTGATTCCGGAGTGGATAAAGGTCGAGTCTCCAATGACCGCAACCACCTTCCTGCGCTGTTCTTCAGGCAGCACACGAGTCATCCCAAACGCATGGCCGATCCCCGCTCCCATACAAACACATGTATCCAGAGCAGACAAAGGCGGCAGAGTCCCGAGGGTGTAACAACCGATATCGCCTGTGACAATCATCTTCATCTTCTTCAGGACGGTGAATACGGGACGATGAGGACACCCAGCACACATGACAGGCGGACGCCCCGGAGTTGCCACGGCCCCAACGACTTCGGCCACCGGTCGACCGAGAAGTTCACGAACCCTGTCCGGATCATATTCTCCAAGCCGAAACGCAACCGGTTTGGGCGTGAGGGATAGACCCATCTGCAAAAGTTGTTCTTCAAGGAAAGGTTCGAGTTCCTCAACGACAGCAACCTTCTTGACACGGGAGAAAAAATCCCTAATCAAACTCTCCGGTAGTGGATAGGAAAAACCAAGTTTCAGGAACGTTGCTTCCGGAGCCGCTTCACGCGCATAGTGATACGAAGCACCACTGGTGATGATGCCCAGTTCATCAGAGCCTGGCTCCAATCGATTCAGAGAGCACTCCTCGCTGTACAGTGCCAAATCCTGATATCTGGATTCCACCACTTCATGGCGCTTTCGAGCATAGGCGGGAATCATGACGTACTTCTGTTGATTCCGCTCAAAAGCAATTGGGCATTCCGGCATCACACGCTCTTCCAAGTTGATGATGGACTTGCCATGATTGACACGAGTTGTACAGCGCAACATAACCGGTGTGTCAAAACGTTCGCTGATTTCAAAGGCGAGTTTCACGAACTGCCTTGCTTCTTCACTGTCACTTGGTTCAAGCATTGGAATCTTGGCAAAACGAGCGTAGTACCGGTTGTCCTGCTCATTCTGTGAGCTGTGCATTCCAGGATCATCCGCACTGATAAGAACCAACCCACCCTTAAGGCCGGTATAGGACAACGTCATCAGAGGATCTGCGGCAACATTGACACCAACGTGTTTCATCGCCACCAGCACACGAGCACCCGCAAACGCTCCACCCATGCCAACTTCCAGAGCCACCTTCTCATTGGGCGACCAGGAGGCGTCTATCTCTGGGTACTTGACAATTTCTTCCAGTATCTCCGTGCTGGGAGTTCCCGGGTAAGCCGTGGCCAGAACGACTCCGGCTTCCCACGCCCCACGTGCTATCGCCTGATTTCCTGAAGCAAGTTCCCGCATGAATCTCCATCCTTTAGGAAAAATGAGTGCACCCATCGCTCAAACCAAAGGCAATGCTATGATGCAACGAGCACTACTTACTCTTGACTTTGTGGCCGTTATTTTATTCACCGCCACACGTTGAGTTTTCGGAAAATACCATAGGCCACACACAACCGTCAAGAATATCGGGCATCTGCTTGCGAATCGTTCCTGAAAGCGTATACTCTCCAAATCATGATTCAACCTAATTTTGCTGTTCTTTGGAGCACTTGGATGAAGAATTCCTCCCTCGTCTGCCTGTGTGTGGGTCTCATTCTGAGCGGGTGTGTCGGTTTCCAAAAACCATCGGATGTCCGCGACAGGGGTGTTTTTGTGATGGAGCGAAACGAGTATGAAGCGCGTTTGCGTTCCCAGGTTGGTCAAACCCCGGAGCAATCCCTCCGACAGTTCAGGGTTGACTTGTCGGGTGTAAGTGTTCCCGATTCAACACGTGTCTTCCAGACAGTCTGGCACAACCCACCAGTATCTCAGGACTTGACGGGCAGTTGTTGGGCGTTCGGATCAACCTCTTTCTTTGAATCCGAGGTCTATCGTCTGTTCGGCCAGAAAACAAAGATCTCAGAGATGTATACCGTCTACTGGGAGTATGTCGAAAAGGCAAGACGCTATGTCCAGCAGAAGGGGAACTCTGTCTTTGGGCGTGGTTCTCAACCCAACGCAACTATCCGAATCTGGAAGGAATATGGAGCGGTTCCAGCGGAGTCCTATCCTGGGAGACCTTCAGAGAGCACGATTCACGATCATGCCCGAATGGTCTCTGCGATGCAGGACTACCTTGCAACAGTTCAAAAACGCAAACTCTGGGACGAAGAAGAAGTCGTCGCGGCGATCCGGGTCATCTTGGACAAGTATATGGGCAAGCCGCCTTCGGAGGTTCTGGTCAACGGCCAGAGAATGTCTCCCAAGGACTATCTCTCGAAGGTTCTCAAGTTGGACCTGGACGCCTACGTCAATGTGATGTCCCTTATGCAACAACCTTTCTTTGAGCAGGTTGAATATGAGGTTGCCGACAACTGGTGGCACAGCAGTGACTACAGCAACATCCCAGTTGATCTCTTCATCAAGACGATAAGAAGCGCTGTCAACAAAGGTTTCTCTGTCTGTATCGCCGGCGACACCTCCGAAGCGGGGCTCATCCCGAGCATGAATGTTGCACTGATCCCAACATTTGACATCACTTCCCGATTCATTGACGACGCTGCGAGGCAATTCCGATTCAGCAACTCCAGCACGACCGACGACCACGTGGTACATTTGATAGGCCACAAAGGACTGGGAAACTGGTATCTGATGAAAGACTCAGGCACTTCGGCGCGAAACGGCAAGTGCGATGGCTATATGTTCTACCAGGAAGACTATATCAAGCTCAAAATGATGAATTTTCTCGTTCACAAGAGCATTCTGGAAGAGGTTCTGGCGCAATCTCGTCCCTGATTTTCCATTCGTAAGATGACAATGAAACAACTGAGAAACAACGGATTGATCATTGACAGCCATGTTCATTTGCGTGGAGAACTGATTCCGCCGGATGAGTATGCTTCCTGGTGCAGACAGTATTCTGAAGCACTGGGTGCTTCGTACAAGGTGGCACTCATCCCGTTCTGCGAGAAGTGGAGTTACTATCCCAATCGCGATGAAGTTCAGCAAGGACATGAGATTCTCGCTCGGTATCTGGAATCCTATCCTGATCTCTTCTACGGATGGGCTTATGTGAATCCGGCTGATCCGGATTTTGCTCTTCAGGAGATCGAACGGTGGGTGGCAACCGGGCACTTCATCGGCATCAAGCTTTGGGTCGCAAAGAAATGCTCCGAATCTGTCGTTGTTCCGATTCTCCAAAGAGCAGCCCAGTTGCGCGTCCCTGTGCTTCAACACGCCTGGGACAAATCAACCGGTCAGTTGAAGGATGAGTCGCTTTCAATGGATGTGGCGCTGGCTGCCCAAAGCGTTCCGAACTGCTCAATCATCATGGCTCATCTCGGCGGATTCTGGCAACGGGCGCTCAAGGCCGTGAGTCCCTATCGAAACATCCATGTGGACTGTTCAGGGGGATGGGCGCATGCGGGCGCAATTGAAAAGGCAGTCACACTGCTGGGTTCCGAGAGGGTTCTTTACGGTTCAGACGCTCCACTGCGCGATATACCAACCCAGATGTCAAAGGTTTTTGGAGCCAACATCGCAACCTCTGACAAGCGCAAAATCCTCTCAGAGAATTTCCTGAGACTTACAGCCCACGCGCGGAGGATTTCCCCCAATGCGAATCATTGATATCAACTCATTCATCGGACACTGGTTCTCAAGACCTGTTCGGGGTACTGCAGCGCAGCGGCTGAAGCAGATGGACAAGGTCGGTATCGAATACAGTTTCATCTCACCTCTGGAGGCCTTCCTCTATGACGACCCCAACGAAGCTAACGAAGAACTCTTCCGCGTGACGGAAAAGCACAAAGACCGATTTGAACCCGTTCCAGTTGTAGCGCCCGGATATCCGCTCTGGCGTGAGGAGATTCGAAGATACTTGGATCGAGGCGTGAGAATTCTTCGAGTCATTCCCGCTTTTCACCCTTCGGTGCTTGACGAGATGAATCTCAAAGGTCTGGCCGAGTTTCTTGCTGGTGAGGAAATTGTGCTTCTTTTCCAATGGATGATCGAGGACTATCGTTCGTTCCACGGTTTGGTCAGGCCCGCTTTCCCCAGCCGGCAGCAGGTTTTGGGCTTTTTATCACAAATGCCCTGCGATGTAGTGCTTGGCGGTATTACCTACATCGAAGCGGAGCATATTCTTGCAAACACGGGCGGGAAAGTCTTTGTTGAGATTTCCTACATTGAGAAGACGCGTGCCATGGAAGATCTGGTCACTCCCGAAAACTCAAACAGACTTCTCTTCGGCACCATGGCGCCGCTTCTCGTTCCTGAAGCAGCCACGATGAAGGTACAAATGTCTCGGCTGGATGCCAAGACGAAGATCCGCATCTTCTCTCAAAACGCCCTCCAGCTGATCGGTGGGTAGTGCAGCAGCCATGCAGATTCAGGCGAATTATCCTGAGGCCACTTGGGTAAACCTTTCTTCACAGCTTGGAGGCTTTTCGGAAACTCTCCGTCTGACTTCGGGAGAGAGCCCTCTCCGCAGAGCACAGAGTAACGCTTTGAGCTGATGGAGAGCATCAGCTTGTTGCTCTATTTCCCAACTGCTATTGTTCCAGAAATTGACTGCTGACAGGAGAATCCAGAGAAGATGAGCATATTGGAAGCACTTCCGAAAGAGGAAGTAATCAAGGCTGTTGAGAGAAGGAACCCCATTCGTGTGCCCGTTTCCATGGCGCGCTGGTGGGGAGAAGGACTCCACGAGCAGTATGGTGACAGGCTCTCTGCTTTTGACAAATACCCGGACGACTGCTGCAGAATCTGGTTTCCGCAACCAGGCACCACTCCGAGAGGCGATGGTTACTATTGGCGACTCGATGAAGAGCACCTGCGAAAGAGCCGCATGGGTCATGACGCTGGCGCGGTCACAGGTTGGGAATGGCTTGATGCTTATGAATCGGAGATTCCGAACTTTGAAGCGCCAGGGCTATTTGACCCTTTCATGCCCATAGTCGAAGAAGCGCGAAAGCGAAACCAATACCTAATCCTCTGCTGGTGGGGGCTTTTCTATGAACCGATATGGGGACTTCGGGGAATGGAGAACTTGCTCATGGACTACTATCTCCATCCTGAGGAAATCCACCGTCTCCACAAGGCAAGACTGGCCTTTTACGAAGGTCTCATCAGGAGAGCAGCAGAGGAGATCGCCCCAGATGCTTTTCAGAGCAGTGATGATCTGGGTCATCAAACACAGCTCATGATGAACCCAACTCAGTTCCGAGAGTTCATCAAGCCTTATTACACTTCGCTCTACAGACTCTCCCACAAACTCGGAATGCACACCTGGTTGCACACTTGCGGCAATGTCACCGACATCATGTGCGACCTGATCGAATCAGGCCTCGACGTTGTGCATCCTATCCAAAAGGGCGCTATGGACGGTGAACAGATCGCCAAAGACTGGGGCGACAAGATATCCTTCTGGGCAGGAATGGATGTTCAACACGCGCTGCAAGAGGAGACTCCGGAAGGCGTTCGTCGCGAAGTCCGCTGGATGATCGACACCTATGACGGCCACAAAGGAGGCCTCATCATCGCTGCGGGCAACGGCATCGTTGCTGGAACACCCTTTGACAACATCGAAGCATTCCTGGATGAAAGCTACCGCTACGGGACAGAACACAGAAGGTAGTGCCATGTGAATTCTTTGCTCTCATGCTCCCGCTCACTCCTCTGGGTCGCCTTTAGGAATGCGGAGCACTTCTGAGGGCTGCTATATCCGAATAGGGAAAGGCTTCCAACGCGCCCAAACTGAGCGCTTCGCGTTAGTACGTCCACTCCAATGCTTTGCTCGAACGTGTGAGTCACACAGCACGCACAAGCGGGTGACTGGCCCGCTCCTTTTGGATGCGGTGAACGGCATCGTCATCAAAGAAGCGAGTGCCACAAGCACTAAACTTAAGGTGCCCAAGGCGTCGGATGGTTAGACCATCCTCAGTCCTGCAATCCTCGAGTGTATAGGCCATCTGCATCGCCCCACACTCAGGGCACGGTAGCGCTTCAGATATCTGTGCTCCTTTTCGACGAGATGACGACATAGAATACGTCAAATCCTTCCTTTCTCAGAATCTTTCCTTTGGTGTAGATATCCAGGCCGTCGCACGTGAAGAGCCTCAATGATGTAGAATCTCTCGACCTTCTCAAAGGCTGTCCATGGAGATGCGTTCTTCTCGCGGCAATGTATTGGCTCTTTGAGTTGAACGTTCTGCACGTTGGACCACACGCGCCTGCTATGGCACTCTCTCCATCTCGATGTGGGTACCGGTCTCACCAGTCTCCTTAAATCCCAGGGCACGATAGAAGGCCTCCGCTCGCGGGGATGCTTTGAGAACTCGCAAGCGCACGGGAAGCCCTTCCGTCTTGGCAGACGCCAAAACCTGTGCCATGCAGGCTTTCCCTATGCCTCTGCCTTGGTACTCCGGCAGGATGAACAGCTGGTTGACTTTAATGCAATCCACCTCACGGACTGTCGCCAAAATGCCAACATCCTCTCCAGCAATCTGGATCACCTGAAACTGTTGTTCAGCGAAGCGTCTTTCGTGCATCTGACGCTGTTCGAGCTCATCCCAACCCAAAACCATGTCGACGTATGTACGGAAGGCCGCCTTCTTGGTCTCGAAAGCAAACTCACTGTCCGCCGCTGTTGCCTGCCTGAGGCTTATCATATCAATGCTCCATAGCGACTCGAGTCTTCGCTTCGCAAGGCTCGCTCCACACTACTCGACTCAATCCTGAATCACTGGTTGCAGCCTCACCCGCCGAAGCGTTCCCCCGCGAGAGAGAATGATGGCTTCCTGTGCGGTCTCGTCCAACTCGATGTCAACTGCGTAGGGAATCTCGGGCTCGGGCTCAATTGCGATCTTGGTCTCCGAATCTTGATCCGGAATGGCGAGATAGAGATTGCCCCAGCGGTCTCCCATGACTGCAAGGGAGTTCGAAATTCCGAACTCGAGATCAATCGCCCAGTCCTGTCCCCAGTAGGGCATGTTCTTCTTTGGGCCTGGAAAGACAGGGTTGCCAAAGGGATGAAGACCGGCGAACCCGTCGAGAACATAGAAATCATCCTTCGTTTGAATACAGAGAGCACGACCGATATCCCAGTCCCAGAGCGCATCTTCAGGCAAAGGATTTCTCTCAACTGGAAGCCCCTTCCAGACAAGCCCTGACGCTTCAAGAACCATGAAGGACTCCTCGCCGTCCAACACTTCCAGATCAATCGCTCGACTGGAGACTGGAATTTCGGCGATTCGCCTGTAGGCGGCTTTCCCTTCCCTGAACCCCTGTGCAAAAACTCGTCCGCTCGTGTCAAGGATCAGCACGGTCTCAAAGTCGCGAGTGAACTCAAAGTCCACTGCGTCAGGCACATTCCGTTTCTTCGAAAGACCCGAATCTGTCTCGGGACTCACAAGAAAAGGGGACTCCCGAACCAGTTTGAGATCATCCGCCTGACAGGTGAACAGTCGTCCCCAACGATCCATGAGCCAGAGCAACCCCTCTGGCCCAGTTTCCAGATCTCGCCATGCATTGGAGAAAACCTTTTCATCAAATGCTGCTGCTCGCAATCGCTCCAGAGACGCCAGTTTGGAGACCGCCTTCATCCGCAGTTCTGGAAAGAACATCTCCACTCGCTCAATTTCATCAAACGCCAGCCGAAGATTCTGCTGTCGGGAGAGCATCTCGATCAGGATCAACTGAGAGTCTCGTGCCTGACGTTCAAACCCATAGAACCTGAACACCTGAACGCAACGCTCCATACGTGAGATGGGAAGACGCGCTCCGGTCTCGGTCGGGTTCTGTGACTCACCCGTCAGATAGTGCATCTGACGATACGCGGCGAAGGACGTCTGCAGTGAGACCGCCTGCCCCAGAACTGTTGCGAGGGCGACCAGAGAGACAGAGAGAAGCCTGCTCGAATCTGGAGGCCTCTCTGCGCTCCGGTCAGCGCCGAGGATCGTGCCGGCTCCTACGGTCAAAACAATCAAGGGAAATCCTCTGCCAAGAAGCTTGACCGCAGAGCGAAATGCGTCAAGGTTTCCAGATGGCAGCGAGCGCACCATCCCAACGAGCAACAGGCCAGAGGCCCCAAGCAACAAAGCCAATGTCGCGTCGCGAAACAGGCTCATTTCGTGTTCATCAAGCGGCCTCAGGCTATTCTTGACGATGCGAAAGGAAACGGTGCCAACAAGGGGCATGGAGAGAGCATAAGAATACCAGGGATTTGAGGTGTTCTCGCGAACACTCCAGATGAGTGCGGCGAAAACCAAGAGATCAAAGCACCTTCCAACTGTACTCTCAAGAGGTCTGAGCGCAGGTGAAAGCCCCGCTCTCGGTTGCCGAAGAAAGCGAAACAGGACGATGGCACTCCTGAGTATCAGGAACACCATGCCGAACAAATAGAGATCAGAAACCTTGGAAGACGGAAGCAACCATGATGCGGGGAGCACAGCCAGAAACAAGTAAATTGAATCAGGATGCATCGGTACTCTCGGCTAGGTAATCTGACGAACGCCGGTTCTCCTTGCCTGAATCACAACAGCAGCAAGAATCGTCCAGAAGAGCATTGTAAGGCTGCGTCTCCACAGGGTGCAGTCCACCAGATTCTGAACCAGAATCCCTGTAAC
>JAKQFZ010000294.1 GCA_029558215.1 Candidatus Omnitrophota bacterium | reverse complement strand
TATGACGACAAACGGTGGCTCCTTAGCGCGAGCATTCCTCTTCACGCGTCAACTCAGTCTACTGTATCCAATTCACTCATCGTTTTCCAGTGAAAACGGCCCCTGTTGGTATGGGCTCAGTTACGCTGGCGCTACAGCCAGGATATGCTTCGGAAGCAAAGCGGAGTCTTCGGAGCGACGCTACCGAAGCCTGCTGTCTGGCTAGTCCCGCTTCGGCAGCGTCGCAGAGCCTCTGCAACCGAAGCATACCTCCCCCCCCTGCGTAACTGAGCCAGTACCACTCTTAGACCGGGGTTTCAGGAGACCTAGAGAACCGTATCAAGCGCTTCGCGGACTTTGTGTGCCAGATCTTCCATCGAAAACGGCTTCTGCATGAAGTGAACGCCTGCGTCCAGGACACCGTGGTGGGCAATGACATTGGCCGTGTAACCGGACGTGAACAAGACTTTCATCCCGGGACGCAGAGACGCGATATGTCGGGTCAGATCCCGCCCATTCATCTCCGGCATGATGACATCCGTGATCAGAAGATGGATGCTTTCTGGATAGGATTGTGCGATCTGTATGGCTTCAGATGGTTTGGAAGCAGTCAACACCCTGTATCCCCATCGTTCAAGCATTGTCTGTGCCAGCCTGAGAATTGCTGATTCATCTTCCACGAGCAGGACAGTTTCGTTGCCGTGACTGATTTGTCGTAAGGACTCTTCTCGGGGTGACTCCTGCGCCTGTTGCTGGTGTTGCGGGAAGTAGATCCGGAACGTCGTGCCATGTCCCAGTTCACTGTAGACATTGATGAAGCCATGGTTTTGCTGAACGATACCATAGATTGTTGCCAGGCCGAGACCGGTTCCCTTGCCGACGACCTTGGTGGTGAAGAAAGGTTCAAACAGATGAGAGAGTGTCTCTTTGTCCATGCCGCAGCCACTGTCGCTGATTGCCAACAACACATATCTGCCCGGCCGTGCATCGAGATGCGTTGAGCAGTACGCCTCGTCCAGGTCAACACTCTCCGTCTCAATGACCAATGTGCCAACCCCACCGATGGCGTCACGGGCGTTGACACACAGGTTGGCAAGAATCTGGTCAATTTGCGATGGATCGATGCGCACCGGTCCCACATATTTGCCGGGTCTCCAGTCAAGATGGATGTCCTCACCAATGAGCCGTCGCAACATGCTCAGCATCCCCTCGACCGTCTTATTCAAATCGAGGTTGCTTGGGGCGATCACCTGTCTGCGCGCAAAACCCAGAAGCTGTCGTGTCAAGTCGGCAGACCGCTGTGCTGCTCTTCGGATCTCCAACAGATCCTGGTAGATCGCGTGAGAGCCAGCCGCCTTTTCCAATGCCATCGCCGTATGCCCATTGATGACGGTGAGCATATTGTTGAAATCGTGTGCCACACCCCCGGCAAGCCGTCCGACGGATTCCATCTTCTGCGCTTGTGCTAACTGCTCCTGCAGTTTCTGTCTTTCGAATTCGGCCTGTTTGCGCTCGGTGATGTCAGCATGGGTTCCCACCATCCGTCGCACCGCTCCGTTTTCACCTCGCTCGACGGCTTTCCCGTGACCTCGAATCCACATCCACGAGCCATCATTGCGGAGAAACCGGAACTCCGCATAGAACGCTGCCGACCGACCCGAAAGATACGCGTCGATCTCCGAGCGACAATAGTCTATGTCATCAGGATGCACTCGCTTTTCCCACTCTGCGAAAGCGTGTGGGAATTCATCCGGTTGGTAGCCCGCCATTGTGAAATAGCGTGGATCGAAATACACTGTGTTGTCGGCAACGTTCCAGTCCCAAAGCCCTGAGTTTGAGGCATCCATTCCGAGATCCAGCCGCTCACGACTCAGCTGTAGTTCCTCTTCGGCACGCCGCCGCTCGGTGATGTCCCGAGCTGCCGCGTAGATCAGAGAGCCCCGTGGCGACGAACGCCATTCGATCAACCGATAAGAACCGTCGCGACTCCGATAGCGGTTGGTGAAATTCAGGACTTGTTCCTGACGTTCCAGCTTGGCGACCGCCTCCAGTGTCTCCTGGAGATCGTCCGGGTGGACGAGATCCAGGAATTTCATCCCCTCAAGCTGTTCGACACTGAAACCAAACGTCTTCTCCCACTCTTTGTTGACGCGGATCAAGTTTCCCTGCGTGTCGGCAATGCACAACAGATCCAGGGCTGATGAGAAGAAGATCTCCAACTCGGTGGACTTTTCCCGTAAAGCGTTCATTTGTTTCTGCAACTCACTTCTCATCCGATCAAAGGAATGAGAAAGAGACTGAATCTCTCTGGAACCGGCAGTCGGCAGCTGGACGTGCAGATCTCCCGACGCCATCTGATCCGCGGCTCGGGTCAATTGTGCAATAGGATCAGAAAATCGGCGAGAGAGAAACCATGCCAGCACCATTGCAAAGAACAGGGCGGCCAGCCCTACAATCAGAATGCCTTCCTGCTCGCGTTTCACAGCGCTGATAAGGTCGGACTCTGGCACCAGAACACCTACCCAGAGTGTCCGCTGCGGAGAAACCCGAAAGGATCTGATCCCGATCCACCAGGTTCCGTGAGTCGTCTTGAAACGCGTCGGGGGGGCGTCACTGTTGCCGTATGCTCGCCAGTGCGCCATGCACAGAGCCAGTTCCGGAAACCCAAGCCGATCCACCGGCTTGAGTATCGCTTGCGCTTGTTGTTGCGCGTCAACGAACAGATCGTCATACGGCAGACCAACGACAAGCCCTTCGTCCGTGAAAACCAGCGCCTTACCGTTTTGTGTGGGACGCAACTTCATGGTGAAGGTACTCAGGTCAC
>JAKQFZ010000288.1 GCA_029558215.1 Candidatus Omnitrophota bacterium | reverse complement strand
TTGACCTGTACGAAGGCAGGCGGCGCGACACCGAGAAGGTCGTCCGAAGCAATGTGGATGTGACAACTGCGCTGCTGTGCAATGAACTCAGCCTTCAGTTTCTTGCCGAATCGGTGCCCGCACTTGGATACCGAACCTATGTCCTGAAGGGTGGCGGTCATGTTCCGCTGAAGAAAGCGATCGCCACGTCATCCCATGAGATGGAAAATGAATTCCTCAGGGTTGAGTTTGACGATGACGGGACTCTCAGCGTGACACACAAGGCAACTGGCAAAACATACGAAGATCTGCACCGCTTTGAAGATGGTGGAGAAGCAGGGGATCCGTGGCAATGGAAGCCACCTGCCAAAGACAGGATCATCAGTTCTATTGGATGTCCCGTTCAGATTTCACTGGAAGAAAACACGCATCTGTCAGCAACCATTCATGTCCGATATCAGATGATGATTCCTGACAGCCTGGGACACGATACCAGCTATCACGACTCCTGGCGCAGTGAGACGGAAAAGCCGCTGGTCATAGATTCCTTCTTCTCCCTTCGAAAAGGGAGTTCTTTCCTGGAAGTGGAAACGCATCTGGACAATCAGCACAAAAACCATCGGCTGCGTGTGCATTTCCCGACACGTCTGAAGGCAAAGACCGCTTCTGCAGAGACTAGTTTCGCCGTTGTGGACAGGGAGATCGAGCGGGGACCGAACAGTCCGTTCCGTTTCACATACAATCCGACTCAGCCGACGCTCCGCTTTGTCTCTCTAACCGACGGGAAGGACGGGCTTACCCTGTTCAGCGACGGACAGAGGGAATACGAGGCGGGAGATGACGAAGAGCGCACAGTGGCTCTGACGTTGATCCGCGCCTTTGAGATCACGCTCTGTACTGTCACGAATCGTTGGGAGCGTCTTCCGGAGATGGAGTTGAGCCATGCTCCTGGGAAGCACGTGTTCCGGTATGCCCTCTATCCTCATGCGGGCAACTGGGACAGTGCAGACGTGATGAGAACCGTTGAGTCCTTCTCGCTGCCGATGCTGTCCGCTCAGACGACACCCTGCAAGGGTCAGGACTTGCCGTCGGTGAAGTCGTTTCTCGAACTCACGCCCAAACAACTGCAACTGAGCGCTGTCAAGAAAGCCGAACGTGGCAAGGATCTCGTTGTCCGAATCTACAATCCGACGGGCAAGACACAGAAGGGAAGGCTCCAGTTCGGTTTCGAGATCAAGCACTGCGCCATAGTCACGATGGAAGAGAGGCCTTCCAAGGAGTCTTTTGGCCTGAAAGTGACAAAGAGCACTGTTTCGCTGGCGGTTCCACCACACAAGATCGTGACGTTGAAGGTTTCACTCTGAGAGACAGCGAGATAAGTTCCGCACAACAAGAGATGAGGAGACAGTTGCAGCATGGCAGGCAAGAACACGATGAAAAAGAAGACTGCATCCCCCAGAAAGATCTGGGTGATTTCTGGAACGCACTGGGATCGGGAATGGCGTTACACGGCGGATCAATCGCTTCTAAGACTCGCCGAGCTGATGGATGAGCTGCTCGACATTCTGGAGAAGAACCCCGACTTCACCTGTTTCCATCTGGACGGAGGCACCATCGTCATCGAGGACTATCTCGCCGTGCGTCCGGAGAATGAACAGCGGCTTCGTGCGCTCATGCAGGCAGGCCGAATCGCGACCGTCCCTTGGTACACATTGCCCGAGATGAATACCGTTTCTCCCGAAAGCCTGATTCGGAATCTGCTCGTTGGCAAAAGGATGGCAGATGATTTCGGTGGAGCAATGAAGACCGGTTACACTGCAACGTCCTACGGTCAGATATCCCAGTTACCACAGATCTATGCTGGCTTTGACCTGAACTGCGCCATGACCTATCGAGGCACCAATAAGCACCAGATCCCGCCGATCTGCCTTTGGGAAGGCGCTGACGGAACCTGCATCGCACACATCCGGTGTTTCGACGAAGTCACGCGCACCAATTGGTTTTTCTTTCTGCACTACGAACTGGTTCTCAGGAAGTCTCCCCGCGATCTCCGGATAAAGTACGACCCAAAGAATCTTCCAGTTCACATGGCAGATGACACGCTGTATCAGGTTGCCTTTCAGCTGAAACATGAGGACATGGACTTCGAACATGATCCCGACAAGGTGCGCGCTGCGGTCAGGCATTTCGCCAAACAGGCTGAGCCACAAGCCATCGCCAATCATCTTCTTGCCTTGGATATGGAAGACAACGCAGTTCCCTATGTGAATCTTCCGAAACTCATCGCTGCTGTCAATGCAGTTCAAAATGACTACGAGGCCAGACAGACAACGCTCGATGAATACGTCCAGACAGCCTTGACCTCTGTTGACCGAAAGAGTCTTCCCGTGCTCAAGGGAGAATGGCGCTACGCGGCCATTGAGGCGGGTTTTAACGGGCTTTTGGGAGCGACCCATTCTTCACGGATTCCACTGAAGCTTCTGAACGAAGAAGCGGAGACAGAGTTGATCTCTGTAGCAGAGCCCTTGTCCACGTTCTCGGCGTTGATGGGTGGGCAGTACTGGCGTTCTCTTCTGGACAGGGCATGGCTGAAGCTTCTGAAGTGCCATCCCCACGACAGCATCTGCGGCGCTGCCATTGATGAGGCACATGATGACATGCCTTCCCGATTTCGAGATGTGAGGATGCTGGCGCGAGAGACCAGCCGCAAAGCCTGCGAGGATATCTGGGAAAAGCTCGATACGGCGGCGTCCTTTGAGCAAGGCGATCTGACGATCACCTTCTTCAATTCCCTTCCCTTCGACCGAAAAGGCGTTGTGCCTGCAGTCATTGACACGCCCGTGACGGATTTTGGCGATATCTACATTGAACCGTGCAGCGGTGCGGGTCCGATACTGGAAGGTATAGATGTTGACGAACTGATCACGTACAACTACTTCGACGTCGTTGACGAGAAGGGCGTCAGAATCCCGTACAAGGTTCTCGAGAAAGAAGACCTGACCATCGAAGCGGAGCGCAAACTCGATTCCAATGCCATTGTCTACAACCTGGAGAGACATCGGATGCTCCTTGACGTGAATATCCCGGCGCTGGGATATCGTACCTACGCACTTCGTCCGCGAAAGCGTGAGTATGTCACGGATCCGGTTCCAGGAAGTGATCGGGCGCACATCGCCCAGCCACACGGCGTGCTGGAAAACGAGTTTCTGCGAATTCAGATTCAGCCCAATGGCACCTTCGATATGATGGACAAGAAGGCTGGAAAGCAGTTCCGCGGAATGCACTTTTTCGCGGACGACGGCAGTGTCGGCAACGCCCACATGCACAAGTCTCCGCTGCGCGACAGTACGATCACGAGTCTGGGCTCCCACGCCACTTTGACTCTGGTGGAAAGCAACGCGCTTCGAGGCACGTGGCGCATTGATCTCAGCATGAGTCTCCCCGCAGAAGCCGATCTCGACGCCAGGAACCGGTCTCGCAGGGCCGTCACGCTTCCGATAACAACATGGCTGACCCTGAGCAAGGACGCCAGGCGTCTTGAGATCAGGACACGTTTTGAGAATCAGGCACGCGATCACCGACTTCGGGTGCTCTTCCCGACGGACATTCAGACTGGAACGGTTGACGTTGAGAGTGCCTTTGACGTCGTCCAGCGGAACATCAACTGGCTTGTCACAAAGGACAATCACGAGAAGCACTATCCTATCCAGCCGATGATGCACTTTCTCGATTTGAGTGACGGCGACAATTCTCTCGCTCTAATGACAAGGGGACTTCATGAGTACGAGGTCATTGACGACCCACGACGCACCATCGCCCTGACCCTCCTCCGAACGCACCGTGCCTACATGCTGGCCAACCGAGGCTTGATGACTCCCGAGGAGTACGAACGCAACAAAGGACAGCACTGCATTGGAACAGTCGAGATGGAGTACGCTCTGATGCCTCATCAATCTGACTGGCAGCAGGCACAGATCACTCACCAGTCAGAGGACTTCAGGACGCCCTGGCGCATCATTCAGGGTGTCCCCAAGCCTGGCAAGGAGCCTGTCACTCAGAGTCTCTTTGAGATTTCGCCATCCGATCGAATCAGGATTTCAGCGCTCTGTCAGTCCGAAGATGGCAAGGCGTTTCTGCTTCGGGTTTGGAACTGTTCTGGCGATTCAGTCCAGATGAAACTCAAGCTGCCGCAGACGGTCTCTTCGGTCGAGAAAGTGCACATGGATGAGTCAAAGTCTCTTGCACGACTCAGCAAGAAGGACGGCAGATGGATGGCAACTCTTCGAAGCAAGGAAATCGCCACGTTTCGACTGCAGCTATCCTGAAGACACCATCACACGGAACACTGGCGAGAGCTTTGGCAGCGTGAGGATTCCCGATCCATGATTTCCCACGCTTTCCGAAGATAGAACTTGTAGTTCTCCAGCGGCGTTCCGGCGGGAATCCGGTGATCCAGGGCAAGAACACATCCCCCGGTCTTGACCATGGGTGGAATCTTGTACTCCAATTCCCTGACAATGTCTTCCTTTGACTGACGGATGATGTGTTTGTCAATGCCACCGTAGAATGCCAAGCGTGTGCCGTACTTCTTGCGAACCCCGACAATGTCCATGTTGGCGGCTGGTTCCATGGGATGCATGCAGTTGACACCCGCCTCGAGAAAAGCGTCTATCACCGAATTCATATCTCCGTCACTGTCTTGATCAAAAAGCCGTGCGCCACGTTCTGCCAACATGTTCCAGATCTTTCGATAGTAGGGAGCAATGAACTCTCGAATCTGTTTCGGGCCAGCCAATGACCCCGATCGGCCCGCCATGTCTTCGTGCACACACAACATATCAACAGGGACAGCCGCTGAAACCCGATCCAGTACCTTGAGCGCAGTGTCTCCGATGGTGCTCAGAATGTCGTGAACCAACTCGGGTTGCTCGTAGTAGGCAATGCAAAGATTCTCTTCACCGAGCAGCTGCCTTGGCTCATCGAACCCACCGGGAATGGCAACACAGACAACACGGTCTTCGTTGCGGATGCGTGTGGCTTTGGCCTGCCAGTCAGCACCGAACCGCCTCTCCGAGAATTCATACCACGGCTTGATCTTGATCCAGTCATCCATGGTCTTGACCGGATGATCCATGGGAAGCGCAAGCGTTGAGCGTCCTTTGGACAGATGCATGGTTCTTCCGAGTGCATCACGCCAGATCTTCCGATCCTCGGTTTCCTCAATTTGGATCACAGGATATCCCCCATCTCGACCGGTATTGACAGGGAGCATGCCTCTGGACTCGCAGCGGTACCGAAAAGCGGAGAAGTCGAGTTCCGCAGCGCTCGCGCCCTGTTCTTCCCACTCTTCCTTCAGACCGATCAAAGGGCCGAATATCTCGGTAAACAGAGGGCGGTCATTGCGTCTGAAGGTCATGTAGTCGAGATACTCTTCACGACCGACTGTCGGAGTTTTCTTTATAGCAAGATCTGCATGTGTATTCCATTTGAGAACAGGCATGGGTGTTCCTCTCATCTTTGTGGTCGCTTTTCCATGGGACAGTTATACACCAAACAGTTCCATGTTGTTGCAGTTGACACAAAATCCCTGTCCGTGCAATAACCCCTATCAGGATTTGGACTGAAATGACCTGAGAGGAAGGAACTGCCGTGAAAACCGATTTTGTCCGACGTTGTAAGATTCTGGGACTGTTCACCTTTTCGTGTTGTCTGGGAGCGCTCCTGATCTCACAGACGGCACATGCCGTGATCGCCAACCCCGATCCAGAAACACTTCAGCAGCCCAATGGCGTCACTTTCCTCGCCCAACAGGGTGGAGATGAATGGCTCAACTGGGTTGTTTCAGATGGAACGCTCATCGAAAAGGACTCGGATGGATATTGGTGTTACCTGGCAAAATCGGACAAAGAGCCGATCAGAAGCAAAGCCCGTGTCGGCATGGCACCGGTTCCCACACAGGCGCTCTCTGTCACGGAATTTCTGCAGTTGGAATCCAGCCAACGTCGTGTTCCTCAGGGAGCCAGAATTGCTTCGGAGAACATCGCCGCTCCTTCGGGACCGACGGAGAGAATTCTCCTCATACTGGTCAGTTTTAACGATCGCTCAATCACGACTTCTTCTTCCGCGTGGCAAAATGCCCACTTCGGCACATCCGGCAAGACAGTGCGCACCTACTACAACGAGGTTTCCAAGGGAGCCTTCTACTTCGTTCCGGCAGAGGAAACCTACGGCACAGCCAATGATGGTGTTGTCAGTGTCACTCTCAACAGAGCCCACCCAAACACAGCCGACAACACCGATGACAGGAACCGTCAGATTGTTGCTGATGCGCTCGTTGCGGCAGATCCCTACGTCAATTTCGCTTCATTTGATACCTCTGGCAATGGCAGCATTTCGGGAGCGGAGTTGCACATTGTCACGATCATTGCAGGTTATGAACGCGCCTATTCCAGCACCGTTTCACCGAGTATCTGGGCACATCGCTGGTCTCTTTGGGGAGCCGTCGCGCCGGTCACGCTGGATGGCAAGAGCGTTGGAGGCGGTGGCTACACGCAACAGGGAGAGCTGCATGGGAATACCTCTGGAAGTCATCAGGCGACCATTGGTGTTCTTTGTCATGAACTGGGACATGACATCGGTCTGCCCGATCTCTATGATACAGACGCATCCAATGGGGACTCTTACGGTATCGGCATTTTTGGCCTGATGGCAGGAGGGTCTTGGGGAAACACGAGCGGCGAGTATTCCGGTGCAACCCCAACGCATATGTGTGCATGGTCGAAAATTGCCATGGGTTTTGTCATTCCAACCGTGATCACCTCCGGCGGTACGCAGACCCTCTATCGCAGCAACAATTCGGGATACAACGTTGTTCGTCTGAACACAAGCGACACAAACCAGTATTTTCTCATCGAGAATCGTCATACGGAAGGCTTCGATGCGGGCATGTATCGTTCGTTTGGAACCACAGGGGGCGGGCTG
>JAKQFZ010000647.1 GCA_029558215.1 Candidatus Omnitrophota bacterium | reverse complement strand
CGATCAAGGTTACCCAAAATAGGGCACGCACTTTCTTCATTCTCACCTCCCTGCCCCGGTGCCTATACGCCGGGGCTTTTTCATGAACAATACAAACCACTCTGAGGGCATGTGGCACTCTGAGGGACAGGAGATATATATGGAACTCAAAGAAGCATTGGAACTGATAGGCAAGAACCTCGAAGCACCTGAGGTCAAGGAATTCACGACGAAGTTCAACCCGTTGGCGACCGTCACCAAAGACAATGTGGGTGAATTTGTCGAGAAAAACGACGTGCTGAAAAGCTACCGCGATTCTTTCCACACGAAGGGTCTTGAGACATGGAAGGCAAACAACCTCAAGAAACTCGTTGATGAAGAACTCGCAAAAGCCAATCCGCAGGAAACTCCGGAACAGAAGAAGATCAGGGAGCTGGAGGCTCGACTCAACGAAGAATCGGCAGCGAGAAAAAAGGAAGCTCTGAAGAACCAGGCAATAAAGAAACTCTCAGAGAAAGGCTTGCCTGCCGACCTCACAGACTACCTGATCGGCCAAGACGAAGAGACGACAAATCAGGCGCTCTCAACATATGAGAAAGCACTTGAAAGCTTCAAGAAATCGGTCACGGAAGGAATACTCAAGACGAAAGGCAGAGCGCCTACTCCAACCGAGACCGAACCACAGAACATTGACGTTCTCATCGAGAAAGCTCTCAAAGAGGGCAACAACAGAGAATACGTCAAGCTGATGCAGAAAAAGTACGAGAAAAAGGAGTGATAAATCATGGCAACGGCAACTATATGGGATCTTCCTAACTATGCCGGCGCACTATTTACGGCCAGCCCCAGACAAACCCCGTTCCTGTCTATGATAGGCGGGCTCACGGGTGGAAAGCAAACGGCAAACTTCCAGTTCCCGACCGGCTCTGAGTACACCATCACCGCGGTATCACAGCCAAACATAACAGAGAACGACTCTCTCACCGCTCCTGCAAGCGGCAACTTCGCGAGGTCGCAGGATACAAACGTTACCCAGATCTTCCACGAGTCTGTGGCAATCTCATACGTGAAGATGTCGAACGCCGGCAGAATGAGCGGTCTCAACACCATCGGCCAGGTCAACAACGTGGCAGATGAAAAGGCTTTCCAGATCGCGGTCACGCTCGAAAAGATAGCCAGAGACATTGAATATACCTTCCTGAACGGTGCATACTTTGCCGCCGCAAACGCCGATCAGGCCAACAGGTCGAGAGGAATTCTCACGGCCATATCTAGCAACACGCTTGACAATAGTGCCGAGGCTCTCGAAAAGAAAGATCTTCAGGAAGTATTCAGGGTTGCGTGGACCAACGGCGCGAGATTCCAGAACATGGTCCTCTTTGTCAACGCGGCTCAGAAGCAGGCGATCACGGACATCTACGGATACGCTCCAGAAGACAGAAATATCGGTGGACTCAACATCAAGCAGATCGAGACTGACTTTGGAAATGTCGGAATTGTCCTCGATCCTTTCATGCCTACCACGGTAGTTCTCGGAGCCGAGCTCTCCGTATGTGCGCCGGTATTCCAGCCTGTACCCGGCAAGGGGAACTTCTTCTATGAAGAGCTTTCCAAGACCGGAGCTGCTGAGAGCGGACAGATATTTGGACAGATTGGGCTTGACTACGGTCCTGAGTGGATGCACTTCAAAATAACCAACCTTGAAGATCCTGATGCTTGATAATCAAGGAACGAATGAAAGGCGGCCATTGTGCCGCCTTTCTACTTGAGGAGGAGAAACAATGGCATACGAATTCAACGAAATTAGGAATCCGGTAATGAAGAGAAAAATGGTCGAAGTGTTCGACCCCACAAACGGCCACGACCACGACGGGGTGAACTCGAAGCTCGTCTCTGCTTCTGCAATTGCCGACGATGCGGTCACAGAAGCGAAGATCGAGGATGGAGCAGTCACAACAAACAAGATAGGCGCAGACGCGGTAGATGGAACCAAAATTGCAGATGATGCTATTGATTCAGAACACATAGCTGATGATGCAGTTGGTTCGGCGGCTATTGCGGACGATGCGATTACTAGCGACCATCTGGCAGATGACGCGGTCACAGCAGATGCAATAGCCGATGACGCTGTCACAGAAGACAAGATAGCAGACGGAGCCGTCACTTCTGCCAAGCTCGCGCCTGGCGTACTTGCCGGCTACGTGAGAAAGGGCAAGATCCAGCTCAATGGCGTGAACCCCACAAGGGTTCTCTTTCAGGCCGATGACGCAGCTACACTGACAGGAACTCAGACTGCGACATTCGATATGACCGGTGTCGGTGTCGGCGACGGTGGCACGTTCATAGTCAATCCTGACGGAAACGGTGTTGACACCGCAACATTTAACTTCGCTCAGGCAACGTCTGTATCTGGCGCGACTCCAAGTACCGACATTTCGGGCGGCACAGACAAGAAGTTCATGATCTCGGTTGATGGGGACACAGCTGAAGAAGTAGAACTCACGGTCGCGGGTCTGAACTCCGGCGCAGCGATCGCAACCGCGATGCAGAACGCTATTCAGCTTCTCGGTGGGAATAAGGCCAGCGTCACAGTTGACTATAACTCCACAAATGCCGGGAAGTACACGATAAAATCTCCAACATACGGAACAGATTCGGCAGTCGTCATTACCGCTCCGGCTTCGTACAGTTTGCTTGAAGAGCTGAAACTTGGTGCTGACTTCGGAGTGGAAACAGCCGGAACCGGAGACTGTGCGGATGCTTCGGCAGTCACGATAGACGAGGTTATTGCCGTCATCACTTCAGACATCGCAGGACTCACACCTACATCCGCAAGCGGCGCTCTGAAGATAACCAGTGACACAACCGGAAGAGGTTCAAGCCTCGTGGTTGGGAACGGAACTCTGAACACTGTTCTCGGTTTCACAAACACTCAGGCACACTATGGCGCTCAGGGTCTCGACTACGACTCAGACATGGCGGATGCGAACTTCATAGTCTGCGCAACGATAGACGGCATCGCGGCGGCTTCTCTTGCATCTCTGAATCTCTCCATTACGAGCAAAGCGACAACCGGCTTCAGTGTGGAATGTGAGACTACCGCATCCGAAGCCTATGTCGATGTAATTATAGTCTAGGGGCCGAAAGGCCCCTGACTTTTGGAGGTGCTATATGGCACTCCTGACACTCACGCAATACAAAGCACTCAGGGGCATAACTTCAACAGACGACGACACCCAGCTCACGGCCATAATTGCGGCGGTTGAAGCAGAGATCAAGGGAATCTGTGGATACGACGACGACGAAGCTCTCCCCTCCGCACTCCAACTCACGGCCTGTGACATGGTGGATCATCAGATGCTAGAAATGTCGGGTATCAAGTCTCAGAGTCTCGAAGGTGCTTCGGTCACATACGAAAGTAGCTATTCTCAGAAGAT
>JAKQFZ010000255.1 GCA_029558215.1 Candidatus Omnitrophota bacterium | reverse complement strand
GTTTAACATTGGAGATTTCAATCTTGAACGATGTGTTCTGGTCGCTACCATCGCTCAACGTCAAGAGACGGAACAATGGGAAACGAGTTGCAGTTCCACCATTCCAAGGAGAGATTTGTTGCGATACAACCCAAGGGGTGTATGCGTTGGTCAGGCCATAAGCCGAGTCACCATTCAACAAGTCCAAAGACCATTGGTCAACAAACTTGAGTGGTTCACCGCTCCAAGAGCCTGATGGCATTGCAGTTCCATGAACTTTCCATTGAGAAGAGTTGCCCGAAACCGTTGCGATGTCATCTTCAAACACCTTGTAGAGATATGCTGCTTCACGCTTCGTGCCTGCAACATATGTGTCAGGGTCTCCTGCTTGAGCATCTGCACCAAATACATTCGTGATGTATTTGACGTTGTTTGGGTCAAGTGAGAAGTTGTAAACGCCATATCCACCATCTTCGGATTGGCTCAATGCAAGATTGAATGCCACACCAACAGAATCACTTCCAGATGGTGATGGAGCATAGCTTTGAGTAGAACCCAAGAAGCCGGGAGCTTCCAATGAAGCATTGATGGTTGCGTTTTGAGTGTCTGCGAGAACTGCAAGAACCTTGTATTCAGTTCCACCCATTGTCCACGTTCCCGTGCAAGGGTCAAATGTTCCCGAACCACTGACGAAGTTGCCGTTGTAATTTCCGATGCTGCCTGACAAATCACCAGAAACATTCAAGGTGAGATTGCCGCAAGAATCAACGGATTGGCTGACACCAGTCAAATGCCATGCATTCGTCAAGAATGCAGCATCGAATGGAGTTTGGGTGCTTGTGAATGTTGCTCCACCCAAAGAACCCGTGAAGGAACCGGAATCAAAGATTGCTTCCAAAATAGAAGCGGAGGTTGCTGATGCAGTCGAAACATGCAACGAACCAGTGAAGCTAAACACACCACTGATTGAGCCAACAACAGTCGTGCCATTGTAAAGGGTGCTACCCGTGATTACAAGGCTGACAGATTGAGTTGCCAACGTCACTGAACCAGTATAGAAGTGAACAGAGGCACTGGTTTGTTGACCAGTAGTAACCCACGTCAAACCAGTTTGGCTCAAAGTTGAAGAGCCTGCAACGATGGATGCGGAGTCCTGTTGGCGAACCCAAGTTCCCTTTTCTGCCCAAATCACCCAAGGATACTTCTGGTGATAACCAGTAAGAGCACCAACACGACAAATGGTAGCAAATCCCTTTTCTTGGATATATTGCTTTGCGGTGTATGGGCCGTAGAGTGTGCCATCAGCCGTGCCGAACTTACTTTCGAGTTCTGCTACGCTGCGGACGAGTGTTGGCGAGAAACCCGGTCCTTTTGCAAATGGAGCTAAGATGACGCCACCGATGTCAGCAACGCCTTGGGCGACACCAGATAGG
>JAKQFZ010000236.1 GCA_029558215.1 Candidatus Omnitrophota bacterium | reverse complement strand
CAGGCGGCTCTGTTGTCAAAGGTTCTGCTTCAGAGCGCCCCATTGACCGGACGCACTCAGTCCATCAAGGCACCCTACGTCCTCCTCAAACTGAGACAGTCCGGTTTCGACACGGATTCCCTGGAGCTGACCGGCGCTCAGGCAGTCAAGATGAGCACACCGGGAAACCTGGTGCCATCGCACGAATTGGCACAAAGGTTCGAGGACGGCTTGCGGGAACGCCTTGGAGCGGATGCAGATCGCTGTGAGATCAGCCTCAACCGAGCTCCCACACCTCTTTTTGTTCCTGATGGGACTTATGAATGGGAGGTGCGACCCTCTTCTGCAAACCTCTTGGGAACGGTGCCCGTCCAACTGCTGGCAAAGAATCCGGAATCAGGCCAAGTAGTTGCTTCCACGCGAGGCTGTGCCCAGGTTCGTCGGTTTGAGGAAGTTCTCGTATCCACTCGCGAAATCGCTCGAGGATCAACGATCACGGACAAAGATCTGAACACCGAACGGAAGGAGATCACCAATCTCCAACAGCTTCGCGATCTCATTACGGATCCGAAGGCTGCGGTTGGACTGAAGGCAAGACGGTTCATCGCTTTGGGCGAGACGCTCAAGACCTCTTCCCTGGAACGGGAGAAGGTTGTTGCGTACGGTCAGACTGTACTTATTGAGATCGAAGGAACGGGATTTGTCATCACGGCTCCCGGCGTTGCCCGCCAGGCAGGGAGTATGGGAGACCAAATCCGGGTCAAGAGCACCACAGGCGGACAGGAGATGCTGACACAGGTGATTGGCCCCGGTAAGGTGCGCGCTTTTTGAGGAGATTGCGCCAGAGGGCTGTTTCGTTCAGCCCATTCAAATCGAAAGGATTTCTGATGGCCACCAAAATGCTCTTTGTGTTTCTGCTGACGCTGCAGACGGCGGCACCCTCCAACAACACACGCATGAGAACCATTGATCTCTATAGCGACAACCGAGCCTACCGCGTCAATGACATCGTGACGGTGCTGATCACCGAATCCTCCAGCGCCTCTGAAGAGGCCAAGACAGTCACGGGCAAGAAGAACTCACTTCAGGCAAAAGTGTCGGCTCTCTGGAACAACAACATTGCTGGCAAGATATTCGGGAAAGCGGGAGATTCGGTGGACTATCCCTCGATGGACATCACCTCGGACATGAGCTTCGACGGCAACGGACAAACCACCCGCAAGGGAACCTTCAGTGCCCAGGTCGCCGCCATCGTGTTGGAAGTGCTTCCCAATGGCAATCTGGTCATCGAAGGCAAACGAACCATCATGGTCAACCAGGAAAAGAAGAACATAACCGTTTCGGGGATCATTCGACCCGAAGACGTGTCGTCTGATAACACCGTGCGATCAAGCATGATCGCCGATGCCCAGATCACTTACGACGGGGATGGGCCGATTACCGCAAAAGCCAAACAGGGCTTCTTGTTCAAATTCTTTGACTGGCTTCCCATATTTTAGGGTTGCGAGAGAGGTACGTGAGATGAAGTTTGCCAGATGGCGAGAGACATTGACAGCCCGAACGCTCTGTGCGTTTGGTGTTCTTCTTCTCTTTTCGATGTTGGGCACACAGAACGCCTTGACACAAGAGCCTCTCACCACCACGACAGAGTTCGTTTCATCCAAGAGCCTCGACGCCAGCTTCTCGACCCGAATCAAGGATCTGGCTTCGGTTCAGGGGACAAACAGTCTCAGACTGTTCGGCATGGGCTTGGTGGTAGGACTCGCCGGCACTGGAGACGGTCAGGGAACGGAATTCACAATCCAAGCTCTGGTGAACATGTTGACCAAGCGCGGCTTGACCGTCAGCGCAGATGATGTGCGCGTGAACAATGTCGCTGCCGTTATGGTCACAGCGGATCTTCCGCCGTTCGCACGGCGTGGGAGCCGAGTGGATGTGATGGTTTCCACCATCGGGGACTGCAAGAGCCTTGAAGGAGGCACACTGCTCTACAGCGTTCTGCAGGCAGGCGACGAAGAAGTCTATGCCACAGCCCAAGGGGCATTGACCATCGGGGGATACAACGTCGAGGGCGGTGGCGGAAGCAAAGTGCGAAAGAACCATGCCACCACGGCACGTCTGACTTCCGGTGGGATTGTGGAACAGGATTTCCCCGGGAGTCTTGAGGAAAACGGCATCGTCCGGCTCAGCCTTTGGAGACCGGATTTTACAAATGCTTCGCGTGTCGCTCGTGCTGTGGATGACCACTTTGGTGTGGCAGGTTTGGCGACTGCTGTGGACTTGACGACGGTGGATGTGGACTTGGGACGCATGACAGGACTGTATCGGAACCTTGTCAACCTCATCGCCGAGTTGGAACAGATTCCCGTCCGCGATGATACGACCGCACGGGTAGTGATCAACGAACGAACCGGAACCATCGTCTCCGGAGCGGATATGAAGTTGAAACGGGTGGCACTCTCGCACGGCAGTCTGGCGATCTATGTCAGGGGACAATCAGTGGCAGACATGCTTGGAATGCCTGGAACCTCAACTGGGAACGTCACGGTCAAAGACGAAGCACCTCGAACGCAGATCATCGAGGAAGGCACCACTATTGGGGAATTCGTCGATCAGCTGGCGCGAGTGGCCACCACCCGAGACATCATCGCCATTCTCCTGGCGCTCCGGGAAGCCGGTGCGCTGAATGCAGAGATTGTCTTGATGTAGCTGAAAGGACTTTGAGGAGTAGGAAGGATGAATATCGGATCAGACCTCTTCACGAATCAGTTTCAGGTTGCTGATCGCACGAGCGAACTGGCGCGACTGAAACGGCTGCAGGAATCCGTTGGCAAGGTCGGACTGGATGAAGAGGAGAAGAAGAAACTGCTGGCGGCCTGCCGCGGATTTGAGGAAGTCTTCCTGAAGGAACTGCTCGGCCAGATGCGCAAATTGTCGTTTGGATTTGGAGACCGTCTGAGCCAGGCAGGAAGCCAAATCTATTGGGAAATGACTGACTCGGCGCTGTCACGTCGCCTTGCCGAGGCAGACACGCTCGGAGTCGGGCGGTTCGTCTACGAGGGTCTGATGCGGGAGTTGAGTCGTTTCGGCCAGCAGACTGACGACCGATCTGGAGAACTTGGGGGGACGGAGATCGTCGGCTAAAGATAAGTAAGCAAGAAGCCGACAATCACCCTAGGGGATGGGGAGGAATGAGGATGTTGATTATGAAGGAACTAAATCGCCTGGTGTCTGTCCTGGATGAAGAAGCCCGTTGCTACGACCGAATTCGGCATGAGCAACAGGCAGAGCAGCAGAACATTATCAGCCACAACTACTCGGCACTGGATGAAAACGTCCTGCAGATCGAGCGTTTGTGCTGGCATCTGGAGAACCTTGAGCGGGAGAGAGAGAAGGCCGTTCGGGATTTGTCCATGAACATGGGCTGGACGTCCTTTCCGCAGGAATTGACGGTCACGGACATTGCCGAGCGGGTATCCCCTCCCCAAGCCACGAAGTTGCGGGAAGTATCCGACCGTTTGTCAGCATTGCTGGATCAGGTTGGGTCGGCCAACCAGGAAAACGCCTACCTTTTGGGGCGCTCGCTGCAGTCGGTAAGCGAGATTCTGGGGTCGCTGCTGAAGGAACTGAACGAGACTAATCTTGCATACACAAACCAAGGACAGGCCAAAGCGCAACCCGTGGGCGCAGGATTGTTCAATCAACATGCTTGAGGTCAACTGACGATGCCCTCTTTGTTTGACATTCTCGAGATCGGTGCGCGGTCGCTTTTCACGCACCAGAAACGCATCGCCGTTGCCGGTCACAACATGTCCAATGCCGCAACGGAAGGGTTCACGCGCCAACGCGCCGATCTGATCACAACATATCCCTTCTCCACGCCACTGGGACAATTTGGCACAGGGGTAAACATTTCGGGAATCCGTCGGATTCGCGAAGATTTGCTGGACAGGCGAATTCGAGTAACGACTACAGAAGTTGCCTACTCCGGCTTGATGTCGAAAAATTACGCTCAGTTGGAAACAGCGTTTTATGATCCCCTGAGTCAGGCTTCGCAGATTGGGGAGATGTCCCGCACAGGTGGCATTTCCAACTCTCTGGATGCGTTCTTCTCGGCCGCGCATGAAGTGAGCCTTCAGCCGGAATATCCTTCGGTTCGCACCAGTTTTGTCGAGGATGCCAAGACTCTGACAGCGAGCCTCAAGGCGGCCGATTCAAGCCTCAAGCAGCTGCGGGAGAACGTCAACGACCAGATCATCCAGGCGGTGGAGGAGATAAACGCCTTTATCGTCAACATTGCCGATCTGAATCGGCGGATTATGAGCGTTGAAATCAACCCTCGGATGGACGCAAACGACCTGCGTGATCAGAGGGATAGAATTCTGGAGCAGTTGGCGGAAAAGGTGCAGATTGAGGTCACGGAACAGGATTATGGAGTAATCAACGTGGCCGTCCTCGGAGTCAACG
>JAKQFZ010000234.1 GCA_029558215.1 Candidatus Omnitrophota bacterium | reverse complement strand
CGGGTTTCATGATGATACGGTCATCGCACTCGCACTGCTGAACTATGGCATGAACGGAGCAAACCCGTCGTGTTTCGGGATGGTCGGCGACGATCAGGACGAAGACAACATATATGCACAGATACCAGATATTGTAGAATCGTGGGACGACTGTGTGATCGATATCGGATCTGATACAGCAGTCATTCCGGAGTTGATGAGATGAATTTTATAGAGCACCACGGGCACGAAGTAATCGACATGGGGCCACGGAACTGGCTCTACGAAGACGGCAGAGAACTCTATAAACTCGACGGGATCGAGAAAGCAGACACAATCATTGATCTCGGGGCGTGTTTTGGCGGGTTTACGCTCATGGCGTATGAAGTCGCTCCGACAAAGTCCTTTGTCGCCGTTGAGCCAGTCTGGTACGATATCCTTCAGATTAACATGGAGAAGAACAACATTCCGTGTCGGGTATGGGCAGGGGCAATTGCTCATCCAAAAGACGAGAAGGGCTGGGCTCTGATGGACTGGGACGGCCGGGCAATATATTCTCGCAAACTGGCAATGAAAGAGATCCTGAAAGTTGCTGAAGGCAAAGATCGGAAAGTGTTCCTGAAATGTGATATTGAGATGGGGGAATGGAACCTCCAGCCTGAAGACTTTACAAATGTCATTCGTGTCGAGATCGAGATACACAATCTGCACACAAAACAGAGCGGGACGTTCATCCAACACAACCCCGAACTCGTTGCGTTTCTTGAAGAGACTTATTTCATCGAGGCCGAAGACAATGTCATTGCCACTGCAGACGGTGCTGCAAAGGTGTTCCACATGTATCGGAAAGACGCATTCCCTGAAAAAGAGAACGTTGCCGGGCCGGTGTCCAAGTTTATGGGATTATAATGGACAGTTCTTGCAGAACGAATGCCCCTTCCTCTCTTTTCTGAACGTCTGCATCTGTAACCCGTTCCAATCAGGACCAAGGTCGTAGTGATCGCTCATCCGGATACAGCAGGGGTGAAGTCGGCCCTGATAGTCGTAGTATGCCTGCGTATAACACCACTGGCAGTAACTTTCCTGATGCATATCAAGCAGCCCAAACTTTCCGTGATGTGCCCATAACGCATCGCCAACC
>JAKQFZ010000213.1 GCA_029558215.1 Candidatus Omnitrophota bacterium | reverse complement strand
GTGACTCTCTGCGTGAAGAGCCCTCGTATGTCGTAAGCATGTTGCGTTCCAGCTTGGGTTGGTTAGAGATAGATGTATAGTGGAATGTTCCTCGACAGCCACTCCACGCGAATGGTGGAGGGAAACAAACGTTTGAGTTCCGATGAGGACAACTTGTCGTCGAAGGGAAAGATTGTCCAAAACGGAATCATCACCCCTTCAATAATTCAGAGACTATGGATGTTGTGATGAATGGCAAGGCCTGGAATCAGGATTGCACACTTCACCTTTGGTGCAAGCTCGTTTCTGCAATAATCGGATACGCCCATGAACATCCAAGGCGTGCGAGCTCTTCTTTGTATGACCGTCCTCCTCCAGGTAGTTCCATTGCCTGGAATTCCTCTTGATCGTTCCGAAGTGGTCGACCCATTGCCACCTCAGCCGATTCCGGATCCTGCACCACAACCTGAACCGATCCCACCAGCTCCTGTCCCTGCTCCACAACCAAAACCATTGCCTCCTGCACCTGTTCCTCCTCCACAACCAGAACCCATTCCTCCTGCTGAGCCTCAACGTACTCCAGCTCCATCGATTCCAAAATGAAGCATCTCCAACAGCAGGACTCACTCACCCTGAGAAATGAAAGGAGGCTCGCCTATGCCTCAATGCGAATGCAGAAAATCCGTCTCGCGAGGTCAGGTTGCCTGTAGGCTCGCGCAGCTTGCCGTAATCTTCGCCATGGCTAGCTGGGCAGCCTCGTCTGTCCAGGCTGCCCAGCCGACCGTGGAGTCTGCCTTGGCCGTGGTCAAGGACACGCTGTCCGGAGTATTGGCGGTCTTGAACAACGCACAATTGCAAGAGTCGGAGAAGCGCCGGCGTATCGAAGATATCGTGGCGACCAGATTCGATTATCGAGAAATGTCAAAGCGAACACTGGCCGCACAATGGAGACGTCTGACCGAGCCCCAACAAGCCGAATTCGTAGACTCCTTCAAAATGTTTCTTTCAGACCGGTATGCAGGAAAAATTCGAGACTATGCAGGCGAGAAGGTCGAATACCTTGGTGAGCGCTTAGATGGCGATTACGCAGAGATTCGGACCAGACTGGTCTCCAGCAAGACCAATTATCCTTTGGATTATCGTCTGATCTACACAAACGGACAATGGCATGCCTACGATATCGTCGTCGATGGGGTGAGTTTA
>JAKQFZ010000196.1 GCA_029558215.1 Candidatus Omnitrophota bacterium | reverse complement strand
TTGACTTCTATGGGCCCTGCTTGCCGATGGGCAAGATCGACTTCAAACAGGAGACTCCAACAGCCCCGTTGGAGATGATGGTCTACAGGGTCATTCAGCCAAATCACGAGGATGAATCAGCTCGGGACCTCGCATATACGCATTTTGGCTTAGGCAGGTCGTCAGAAGCACGGCTCACCCGTGTAAAGAATCAAGGGATTCTCGAGATATGGGACGATGCTCAGTTTGTTGCAGTTGGACGGGACAGAGACTCTATTGAGTATGCCAAGGTGGGATGGCTCAATAGAGCAAGGGTCATGGACAAGCCAACGTATCCCGATGAGAAGACATGTGAAACAATCGCAAGAGACTTCCTACAGGAGCACAGTCTGCTGCCCAAAGACGCAATCTTCCACCGTACCAAGGATTACAGAGAGCGAGGATGCCGAATAATGGCGTACTTCGTTCGCAAGATTGACAACCGGGACACATATGGAGCAGGAGCCCAAATTCGCGTCGATATTGGTCCGAGTGGAGAAGTGGTTGGCATGCTGAAGTCCTGGCAACGCTTGGAGCCCTTCAAGTGCTATCCGATCAGGCCAGTGATCGAAGCTTTGTTCGAAGTTAGGACGGGCAGACCTGTTACTGAAATCACGAAGGGGAGCACAGATGTCTCGGTATGTGCGGGTGAGGTAGTGTCGCATGATCTTGTCTACTATACTTCTCCCCAGGTTCAGGATTTCGTCCAACCGTGCTATCGCTTCATCATCTTAGGTACCGATGGCCAAGAGTTCCACGTATTCGTCCCGGCCGTTCGCTCCGAATACCTTACGCCATAGAAGGAGGGATTAGGGAGTCCGCCGAGTTGAGTAGCCTGCCGGGCATCTGTCATACGACTTGCCAGGTGCCCTTTCTTTCCCGGTGTGGCACCCTCCACGTTGAGGGCTGCTTCTCGATGTAACACAGGCATTCGTGCCGATGATCCTCTGCCCTGGGATCGCCGAGCGTCTGCTCGGCAGTCCGGAGAAAGAACAAGAGCCAAGTGGACACTTGGCGTTCCCAGGAGAGCTTCTCGAAGAAGGCTGGGATGAGGGCAAC
>JAKQFZ010000195.1 GCA_029558215.1 Candidatus Omnitrophota bacterium | reverse complement strand
TTGACTTGACCGGCGGACCAAGTGGTTTTGGATCCATCCCAAGACTGTCAGTCGGATCCCATGTTTTGAGTTCGGGCACACCTTTCTACTATCTGGTCTGGACGTGTGTGGTCCTGGTGATGGGCTTATCTCTGAATATGGTCAACTCCCGAGTTGGCAGGGCGCTGCGCTCGGTTCATAGCTCCGAAATCGCTGCACGGGCTATGGGTGTCAACGTTGCCTGGCTGAAGATCCAGATTTTCATGCTGAGTGCGTGTCTTGCAGCCCTTGCCGGTAGTTTGTATGCCCACTATGTAACCTTTGTCAGTCCATCTTCCTTTGACTTCAAGTTCTCGGTCACTCTTGTTACGATGGTGGCCGTTGGGGGAATGATGAATCTCTGGGGTGCGGTTGCCGGAACAGTTTTGCTTCATATCCTGCCGGAGTTTCTTCGAGGTTTTGACAAGTATTACTTCATGATCTATGGAGCGGTTTTGATCGCCGTCATGATTTTCCTGCCTGAGGGATTTCTTCTGGGAGTGGTGAATGCGCCTCGAAGTGTCGTTGCCTATGTCAAAACCAAAGCATTTGGAGCACGCACATGACCAAGACAAATGGGAGTCCCGCAGTCGTGCTTCTTCAAGTTCAGGGTGTCTTGAAGCGCTTTGGTGGGGTGACTGCCGTCAATGGAGTCACGTTGACAGTCAGGAAGGGACAGATCAAGTCCATCATCGGTCCCAATGGGGCTGGCAAGACGACATTCTTCAACCTTGTCAGTGGGATAATCCCCATGGAGACAGGTTCTGTGTCACTGGATGACGAACCCATTCATGACAAGCCCGCGCATGTGATTGCATGCAAAGGCCTGTCAAGAACCTTTCAGACAATGCAGCTTTTTGGAAACATGACCGTGCTGGAAAATGTGATGGTCGGTCGGCATTCGAGAACTCGTTCAGGTATGGTTCGGACTGCATTCAAGACGCCTGGTGCGAGACGTGAGGAGAAGGCCATCAGGGATCGTGCAATGGCATGGCTGGACTTTGTTGGACTTGCTGAGTTCTCTCACCTGTCTGCGACCAGTCTGCCCTGTGGTAGACAGAAACTCCTTGAGATTGCCCGGGCACTCGCCACGGAACCAAAAATCCTGCTTCTTGACGAACCTGCCGCAGGGCTGAATATGCGGGAAACAGAAGATCTGGGTGATCTCTTGATTCGGATCCGCGAACAGGGAGTCACGCAGATGTTGGTGGAGCATGACATGTCTCTGGTGATGGGTGTCTCCGATGAGGTCATGGTGATGGACTATGGCACCAAGATCGCTGAAGGAACACCAAAAGAAGTCCAGAATGATCCGAAAGTGATTGCTGTCTATCTTGGAGAGGAGACCACCGATGCTTCGGGTTCAGAATCTCGTTAGCTGCTACGGCCGCATTCAGGCCGTAAAGCGTGTCTCTCTGCATGTGAAGCAGCAGGAGATTGTCGCACTTGTCGGAGCCAATGGAGCTGGCAAGACGACGATTATGCACACTCTCTGCGGTCTGATGCGACCGACAGAAGGAAAAGTGTTCCTGGATGACAAGGACATCACGGGGCTGCCTGCAGATCGGATCGTGGCACGGGGAATTGCTCTGGTGCCCGAAGGACGGCAGATATTTGCACCCATGACGGTGATGGATAATCTGCTTCTTGGTGCCTATCAGACCTTTCGACGGGAAGGGAAGTCCCGAGTCGCGGAAGTGCTTGATCGAGTCTTTCACCATTTCCCGCGGTTGAAGGAAAGGCAGAAGCAGCTTGCAGGAACACTGAGTGGCGGTGAACAGCAGATGCTGGCGATCGGGCGTGCCCTGATGACAATGCCGAAGGTGCTTCTGCTCGACGAGCCATCAATGGGCTTGGCGCCGCTTCTGGTGAAAGAGATATTCACGGTTCTGGGGCAGTTGCGTAAAGAAGGTGCTACGATTCTTCTCGTCGAACAGAATGCGCGTGCGGCTTTGGCTCTCTCCGAGCGTGGATATGTTCTGGAGACAGGCCAGGTGATTCTGGAGGACTCCAGTAAGGCTTTGCTTGACAACCATGAGGTGACACGGGCGTATCTTGGCAAGCAGGAACGAGACAGCTGGGCGTAGCGGCGGCAGGAGAGGTAACAACTATGGAACAACTGATTTTCGATGAAGTTTTGTCCGTGGATATTCGGCAGATGCAGTTGGAAAGGCTTCAGGTCATCCTGAATCGGGCGGCGAGAAACGTGACCTACTACCACGATCTCTTTCGTTCCATTGGTTTCTTGCCTGAAGACTTGGGAAGTCTCCAAGACTTATCCAAACTTCCGATTACATCACGTGAGACACTATTGGAACGTCAGCCGTATGGAATGTTGGCATCTCCTCCGCGTGATGTCGTCCGGCTGCACACGGCTCTCGGGCCGGGAGGCCAACGCATCGTTGTTCCTTTCACCGCCAGCGACATACGGCATTGGACTCAGCTGACTGCCCGCTCACTGAAGCAGGCTTTGGTGACACGTGATGATACCGTGCAGATCTGTCTTGACTATGGAAAGTCTGTGGCTGCATTCGGGATGCACTTCGGGGCCGAGGCTCTTGGTGCGACGGTGATTCCCAGTTCCAATCTGCTTATGGCGGATCAACTCTTTGTCATGAGGCACTATCGGGCGACCTGTCTTGTCTGCACTCCGTCGTATGCACACGAACTTGGGCATTTTATCGAGGAACAGTCATTCGATCCGAAATCACTGTTCTTGCGTTGCGTAATCCTTGTCGGAGAACCTTGGGATGGGGGTATCCAAAGGGAAGTGATGCAAAGGCTTCTCGTCAAGGTCTATGGTGCCTATGGTCTTGATGAGGTCTTCAACCCAGGAATAGCGTTCGAGGATGGGGAGCAACACTGCCTTCTGGTCAACGAAGATCAGTTTCTGCTTGAAATCGTCGACACCAAAGAGGGTACAGTCCTGGGGGAAGGGCAGCAGGGCGAACTGCTCATAACAACCTTGACCAAAGAGGCTCTTCCGCTGATCCGCTATCGTACGGGTGAGCTTGGCTGCCTGCAATACGTGACCGACAACAATATGCAGAGACTTGCCTTGAAACTTCTCGGCAAGCGTCGGGACGATCTGGTTCATTTCAACGGAGCCAAGTTCTACCCGCCCCAGTTGGGAGAAGTACTACGGACAGTCATTGGCAAGGAAATCCCGTTCTCCGTCGTGCTTACTCGGAGCGAGAAGGGAGACCGCGCAGAGTTGTGGGTTGAGATGTGCGAACTGGCTTTTGCTCGTGAAATGGTGGGTATCACGCATATCAAGGATCGGCTTGAGTCCATGCTTTTCCTTCGGCTTGGTGTGACGGTTCATGTAAGATGGATGGAGCAGGGCGCTCTCCAGGGAGTTCCAGCGATCCAGGATAACCGCACTGCGTTTGCGATCCCTCAATGAGCATCGCCCAAGGGAGAGGCTCACGTTCTGCTCTCTGTCTGAGACCTGGTTCTTCGGCGAGACTATCTATGTTGATCGAAGAGTCTCGCCTCATTCGGCATGATGTTCGAACGCCTTACGGTTTTACTGCAACAACGGTTCCGTCCATTCCTGAAACATAGGCAATCTCATCTTCTACTGTCACCGACGAATACACGTAGAGTTGCGGCGTTGTCTGATACTCCCACAGTTTCAGACCATCCGAAGCCTGGAAACACTGGAGCAAGCCCTTGTTGCCGCAGACATAAACTTTGCCGTTGCTTTCAGTCGGAGAAAATGGATTGCGACCGACGTCTGCCTGTACCGACCAGATCTCATTCCCG
>JAKQFZ010000184.1 GCA_029558215.1 Candidatus Omnitrophota bacterium | reverse complement strand
CGTTTCATTCGTCCTCACGAAGCGTGCGGTTAATGTGATCCGAAGCCTTCTCTTCAACCTGCTGGCCACATGTGTGGTTCGCTTTATCTTGAATTCGGCTTGATCGATCTCGGCTCTGATCTGGACATCTGACAGCCGTTTCTCATAGCGTTCGACCAATTCCTTCATGTGCTGGGCCATTCGATCCATCCACACTCCTGATGTCTGAACAGTATCGAACTGATGTTCCCACAGATCGCAGCCGTAGGAAGGGTCAGCGGGATGCTCCTCTTTGACCGTAGTGAGCAGCAAATGGATGTGTTGTGCGATGCTCTCCTGTTCTTGGACGACAGGAAGACCACCGTTCCGGAAGAACGCAAGCACATCCATGGGTAAACCCGAAGCGGCCCCGGCCTCCATGATCAATTGATCTTCACAAGTCCACCCTTGACCTCTGTGAGCGCACTGGCACTCAGTTCAGACTTCGAACCCTTTAGCGACAGCTGGCCGGTCGCTCCCAGCTCAATGTTCGCGTTCGCCTTGATCTCAGTATTGGCGGTGGCCGTCACCTTCACGTTCTTCATGGATCGAACACTGAAGTCATCATTGGAGTCCACAACGAACTTCTTTCCCGATACCATCTTCACCGTCTCCCCAGCTTCCAAAGTAATGTTCTTTCCCGCCTTGATGAGCATCTCACCATTCGTCTGTATGGTCAACATTCCGTCTGAACCGCAGTTCAATTCAACGGAGTTCTTCTCGTTCCTGATCGTTATGACACCGTTGTCATCCAGTATCACCTCATTCCCAGAGCGGGTTCGGATGATCTTGAGGTCATTCTTGTCAATATACTGGTCAGGCTGTGCGTGCTTTCCATTGTAGAGGGACCCTATCACGTAAGGGGCTCGATCCCGTCCCATTTCGAAGGCCACCATGACCTCATCACCCTCTTCGGGAACGAAGTAAAAGCCTCTATCCTTGCCTGCGTGCGGCAGTACAACACGAAGCCATGGAGACTCTACAGTTCCCCACTCAAAGGATACCCGCACCCGACCAAGCTTCTCAG
>JAKQFZ010000172.1 GCA_029558215.1 Candidatus Omnitrophota bacterium | reverse complement strand
TTAAGTCGATGCCGGTGCCAGTGATTCCGTAATCGCGTGCCCAGGTGCACAGCATCTCGCCTGAGCCGCTGCCGAGGTCGAGAACACGGGTTCCCCGCTCCAACCGTAGAGCCGAACCGAGAATCGCAAGTTTTTCCGGTGTGAACGGGTTGTGGATGCGATGCGCACTTTCGGTAATGGTGAATATCTTTGGAATGTCCATGGTGAAGTATCTCCTTGAGGCCACTGCCCTTCGGGAACTGGCATCGGGCAGAGGTTACTTGAGTACGTCTTTCTTGAGAAGCTCCATATCTATTCGCCCCGAAATGCGCTCTTTGTACTCATGCCATCAGAGTTGAGACTGAGATGCGTGAGCGCCGATAGCCTCCGCCGCTTTGCACAGGCTATCCATCTCTGGACGTGTCTTCGTCATGTTGTTTCCAGAACGCTTTGCGTTCTGAAGGAGTCATCTTCTTCAGGGTTTCCTCGAAGTCGTCCGCGACCTTCTGGCGTTCCTCTTCCTCGACTTGCTTCCTGCTCTTCTGATGCGTGGGAAAGAAAGGCATATCGAACATCCTGCTTTCAGGTTGTCTTCTTCTCGCGACGTCGCCCGTCAGCCAGAGCTCGCAACGCGATGGGCTGGACGGGGTGGTTGAACCCTCTCCGTGTTCAACATTGATCATGTATCAAGCAATGTGCCTGCTTTGTTGAGGACATCCTTGATTGTTTCTTCCGGGAGTCTGCATAGAAGGGACGCATCGCGTGCCTTCCAGTCCAGGCTCTTTATCTGGTCAGACAGGATGGCTCCCGTGGCTTTCAGGCCTTCCGGAATTACAACTTCGAAGGGGTAACCTTTGACCCGGGTCGTAATGGGACAGAGTAGTGCGAGACCAACCTTCCGGTTGTATGCCTCGGGGGACACGAACAGGCCGGTCTGTGACCGGCCTGTCCGTGTCCAGCCTGCGGCGTGAAAGAGACCCAGACCACATCACCACGCCTGGGGCAATAGGCGGACACTACCACACCTCCTGCCCACCGGCGGGGCCGGTATCGGTCTCGCCGTGCTTGTTGCTGGCGGTAACGCCCTGCAGCAACTCGGTCAGGCTGTATTTGGATGCACGCTGGGGGACGATGACAATTCTTCCGTTGTCAACGGTCAGGTCAACCTCTGAACCGGATGCAATATGGATTTCCTCAACAAAGGGTCTGGGGATGCGGACCGCAAGGCTGTTGCCCCACTTTTGAAT
>JAKQFZ010000163.1 GCA_029558215.1 Candidatus Omnitrophota bacterium | reverse complement strand
ATGAGATGGTCGAATTCTGGACGGATTTCGTCTCACAGACAATGGCGCCAATTCTGGACAATGTCGAACTGGATCAGGTCGGGATGTCTGAGGACATGGCATTCAAATGCCACAGTATGATTTCGCCGAAGATGGTGCGCGAGTTTCTGATGCCCGCCTACAACTGTTGGGTTCCTCAGATCAAGAAGAGCGGTTGCCCCATCGTGTTCATGGACTCGGACGGATATGTTGCCGACCTGATTCCCCTCTGGATCGAAGCAGGGATCAATGTGAATAGTCCTGTCGAAGTTGCGGCGGAAAATGACATCGTCGCTTACCGTCAACAATACGGCAAGAGCATGGCCTATACGGGCGGCATAGACAAACGTGCCATCGCCAAGGGCGGCAAGGTCATGGAGCAGGAACTTGAGCGAGTTGTGCCACCACTGCTCGAAGACGGTGGCTTCATCCCAGGATGCGACCATGGCGTTCCGCCGGACATTTCGTGGCCGAGTTTTGTGGAATACTCGCGACTGCTCGCCAAAATGACCGGATGGTTGTAAGCAGGCGGGCACCCAATCTCTTGACGGCGTGGCTTGACATGACTCAGTCAGGCAAGGTAGGCATAGACGGTTGCCTTGAGTGAGATGGCATGTCTTCCGATGGAGAATTTGATTTGGGAGCGCTGTGAGCGTCAATAGTTTATGTCACGTAGTTTTCGTTTGATTGTTCTGGCAAGTGCCTCATTCGGTCTGGCAACGGGCTGCTACGATTTCATTCTGCCTTTCTACATGGAAGCCAAGAACATTTCCTTCGGAAATATGGGCATCATCTTCTCCCTCTCTGGACTGGCGATGGTGCTCGGACGAGTCTTTGTCGGTCGCCATTCGGATCGAGTGGGACGAAAGCCCTATTTCCTGGCGTCCCTGGGGCTGCTCTCGATCTCGACCATGTCGGTTCCGCTGCTTGCCCGTGCAGCTGCGTTGATCATCTCCCGAACGATGACAGAGATCAGCAAGGAACTGCGCGCCACGGTTCATTCGGTGATCGTTTTTGATCACGTCGGTGAGCGATTTCTTCGCTTTATTGGGCGAGCCAGTGGCCCCGTTTACATTATGGAAGGAATTGGGGTCATTGTGGCGGGACTGTTGCTCCGCTGGACAGGGTTTACGTGGACTTTCGTCCTGATGGGAGCGCAGTTGGGAGCCATCACCCTGATCTTCAGGAAGGGTTTTCAGGAAGGTGCCGGGCTTGTCAAAGGGGAACGAGATACCGAATCTCTTCTTTCCTGGCATCTTCCCAAGGAACTCTGGCTCATTGCGTTGGCGGGGTTTCTCCAAGTAGCGGGAATGTCCACCAGCCATTGTTTTGTGATGCCTTTGTTTTTCAAAGACCGTTTCGGACTCTCTCCGGAGAATGTTGCACTGATTCTCGCCGTTCATCGGATCACGCTTGGACTCCCCATGCTGACATCGGGGATCACCTATGGAATGTCACAACGCAGTGTCTGGGTCGTCTTCTCGACGGCTCAGTCGGTGACCATGCTGGCAACAGGTCTTGCTCCGAATGTCCTGTGGGCAGTGTTGTTCTGGTGGGCACACGATCTGGTCAGCGGTGGAATCTGGGACCCGGTTCGACAACACTACATTCAGCAATACTGTCGGGACGGGCACCGCGGACACGATCTCGGCCGCGTGGCCGCGCTCTCCGCCTTGGGTTGGGTGATCGGTCCCCTGATTGCAGGATGGCTCTATCCGATCTCGCCGGGATTGCCGTTCGTCGCCAGTGGAGCGATTGCCTCGCTGTCGGTGCTTCCCGTGCTGTTTCTGCCGAGGAATCCGTAAGAGGAGGCTACGACCAACCCAGTTGGAGCAGTTTCTCGGCGATTTGGACAGCATTCAACGCCGCGCCCTTGCGGAGATTATCGCTCACCACCCAAAGGCTCAGCCCCGTCGGGAAGAAGAGATCCTCTCGAATGCGACCAACGAAGGTTTCATCCCGTCCCTCTGAGTCAACGGGCATCGGATACTTGTTGTTGGCAGGATCATCCACGACGATCACGCCAGGAGCCTTTGAAAGAATCTCGCGGGCTTGCTGCGCCGTGATCTTCTTCTCGGTCTCAATGTAGACGCTCTCGCTGTGGCTTCGGAGCACCGGCACGCGAATCGTTGTCGCGTTGACGGCGATGCTGTCGTCTTCCATGATCTTCTGGGTTTCGTACACCATCTTCAATTCTTCTTTGGTGAACCCATTGTCCGTGAAACTATCAATGTGTGGCAGACAGTTGAAGGCAATCTGCCAGGGGAATTCCTTCGGTGGATAGGGCTTTTCATCCAGCAACGCCTTTGTCTGAAGCCTCAGCTCCTCCATGGCCTTCGCACCCTTGCCGGAAACAGACTGATAAGTGGAGACGACAATTCTCTTGATGCGGGAAACATCATGGAGTGGCTTGAGCGCCACAACCATTTGAATCGTCGAGCAGTTCGGATTTGCGATGATCCCCTTGTGTCTCTGGATCGCGTGCGGATTGACTTCAGGAACGACCAGAGGAACTTCCGGTTCCATTCGAAACGCGGATGTGTTGTCTACAACAACAGCTCCCGATTTCACAGCATGAGGAACAAACCACTTGGAAGTTCCACCACCTGCCGAGGAGAGAATGATCTCTCCCTTTTCGAAACTGTTTTCGGTCAGAAGTTCAACCGTGTAATCCTTGCCGCGAAAGGCGATCCTCTTACCAGCGGAGCGTTCCGATGCCAGCAAGCGCAGTCGTGAAATCGGAAAGTCACGCTGCTCCAGAATGCGAAGAAACTCCTGTCCAACAGCGCCTGTTGCGCCGACGACACATGTCTTTGCTGATGCCATGTTCCCTACACCTCAATTTGTTGTCCCGATAGCCGGAGTCATCGGATCTACGCGGGACCTGTGCCTTCATCGGACTCGATGAAGTATTTCGAAGGAATCTGGTCAAGCGGGAAAACGGTTCCCGTCTTGTCCTTGAATTCCTCGTAGTTCAGAATCACCGTCTTTCGAGACGGAACGATTGGTCGCGTACAGAAGTATCGGTCGTTGATCGTGAACGTGACATTGTTCCAGTCGAAGCTGGTGTCGTTGGTGATCGCCAGACCGTCACCCTTGTTGTCCGCGATGGCCTTGAGAATCACCGGCTTGTCCTTGGGCATCTCAAAGCCACACCCAACCAGAGCGGATAACATACCTGCCAGAAGCGGGAAGATCAACAGACACTTAATTCTGCTCATCGCGAGGCCTCTCTGTTCGCTGGATGCGCCGTTCATGGTTCAGTTCGCTGGCAGTGGACTACTCGGAAGCAAGCCACCGAGCTTGTTCTTCCTTTTGTCGGGAGATTTCCTTTTGGGTATCCATCAGATAGTCCTGCGCAGCACTCAGTTTTGGGTCAAGACTCCACGCTTTCTGAAAGTGGCTGGCCGCCTCTTCCAGATTCCCTTCATCCCGACGGATGCGACCCCAGACGTAGTAGATCAGCCCGCAGTTGGAATCGATCTCTTCGGCCTTCACAAGAGCGTCCATCGCACCTTTGTCATAGACGTGGTTGTAGTAGAGATAACCGAGCCGGGCATAGGTCTCCGCCTGAAGTCTCTTGCCGGTTTCCGTCATCTCAGGCGTAGGACTGATGGTGAGAAGGCTGTCGTATTGTTCAATGGCCTGCCAGTATTTCTTCTCCTCGGCGAGTTTGCGCGCGTGCTCTAGGATTTCGTTGCACCGACTGATCGTCTGAGACAACTCGATCCGTTCCATGCGTCCCAAGACAACGGGATTGTCGGGCACCATCGCAGCAGCCTTCTGATATTCCTGGATGGCGCGATCCTTCTTCCCACGCTGGAGCCAGTAGTCCCCAGAACGAACATGGAACGCGTAGGGCTCCTCCGTCAGCACTTCCTTGATGGCCTCACGACTGACCACGATCTCTCCACCGCCAACGAGACTGAACGCTACGGAGCCGACACCATCATCGTTGGTGATTCTGCCCTGCAGCACACCGCCCTGGTGAAAGTAGAGGAGATCCGCATCCGTTGGCGCAACACAGGACACCATTCCCAGAACGCACAGCAAACCTTGAAGCAGACCACTTTGCAGAGTTTTCATTGTCAACGCCCTATCTTCGGTCGTTTCAGTACTTGTTGATCGAATGATACCTTTGTTTCGGGGGTTCTGACAAGAGCAATATGCAGTTTGAAAGTATTGGCTCGGTTACGGAGGGGGTGGAGGTATGCTTCGGTAGCAGAGGCTGTGCGACGCTGCCGAAGCGGGAAGCCAGACGGCGGACTTCGGTAGCGTTGCTCCGAAGCCTGCCCTGAGCGCAGCCGAAGGGACTCCGCTTTGCTTCCAAAGCATATCTTGGCTGTATCGCCAGCGTAACTGAGCCAGTATGTCTAAAAGAAATACCCGTGAATCTCGAACCGGTTGTCTACCACCCTTCTTTCCCCTTCAGAGGCACGAAAACACATCCGCAGTCCGTTTCGGTATGAAAACCGGAAGCGGTACGGCTGACAATCGTCAGCACCTGGGAATAAC
>JAKQFZ010000155.1 GCA_029558215.1 Candidatus Omnitrophota bacterium | reverse complement strand
AAACCCTCATTAAAATCGAGGGACATGACAAAATCCAGATCACAGATGGTAAGTTCACACGATACATCATGCACTTCTGTGCAGACTGTGGTGTCCTCAGAATGGTAGGAAGGAGCCCCAAAGTTGACAGTACAGGAACTGTTGTCGAGCTGTGAGGAACTTCTCGAGATCAATATCGAGAACGTAGAGGAACATGAGACGAGGACCCCTCGTCTCATCTACCACCTTGGCTACAATGCAGCCAAGCTCTGGCGTCTCTCCAACGAGCGCAAGAAGGCACACACTCGATCCGAAGCTCGAGCGACCGAGAAGTTCTCTGCCGAGACAGGATCCAACGGCAAACCCTTAACTGCAAAAGTCATCGACTCCAAGGTAGATCTCGAGCCTGAAGTCCAACGAAGCTGGAACAGTTATATCGAAGTCGAGATGCAACGCCGTCAGGTGGAGGCGATGCTCGACGCAATGCAGCGCAAGAGCTCCTACATCCCGGGACTCCAGGGAAGACTCAATGCATTGAGAACAAGTCTGACGAAATGACAGAGACGAAAGAAAGTAATAGAAGAGAAATTCTTCAATGTTTTCTCCAGTTTCCAACGATATGCACAGCAGACTGGATAGCTCGCTATCTTGGGACGACAATACACCGAGCTACTATCAATCGACATCTAATTCTTCTCCGTAAGCAGAGGATGCTAGAAAAGAAAACCGTGGGCATGAAAGGCCCACGTTACCATCTCACTGAGAAAGGTAGGCGCTGGCTTACCCAACACCAAGGGAGTAGCACACCCTAACGGGTGTGCTGTGGCTGCTGTGGACGCGAAAACACTTGAACTTATAAGGAGATGGTTTCGTTATGTCGATACCAGAGGACCAGTGGTACGTGATGATCTGGGTCCTTGTTGGATCTGGACTGGCGGGGCTAACTCTTCAGGCTATGGTACATTCAGTGTTGGAGGCCGATCTCTTCGCCCCCATGTTCTCTCCTATCACTTCTTTAACGGAGATCACGATCCAAACAAAGTCGTCATGCATGCGTGTGATACTCCACTATGCGTCAACCCTGCACATCTTTCACTCGGAACACAATCAGCCAATATGGTTGACGCTGCCGAGAAAGGAAGAATACGAGGAGCTGCAGGCCGAGGAGAGAAGAACTCCACCGCCAAGCTGACGGAGAAGGACGTCCTCTCTATTCGCCAGCTGACCGAAAGAGGCTATACTCGAGCTCAACTTGCGTTGCAGTTCGGTGTAAGTGATCTGACGATACGAGATATCGTCAACCGAAAGACGTGGAAACACGTCACATGATGAAAGGAGACTGACTTCCATGATGGATGTCAAAGGACTGCGCGAAGCGCAGAACACTTCCGCTGCTCGACACGCAGCGGAAGCGGGTGGTA
>JAKQFZ010000150.1 GCA_029558215.1 Candidatus Omnitrophota bacterium | reverse complement strand
TATGCCTCCGAGCGGCGTTCCGCTGCTTCGCCATGAAGATATGATTTCGTTCGAAGAAATCGTAGAGGTTGCCCAGATTGCTGCACAGATGGGAATCCGAAAGCTCCGTATCACCGGTGGTGAGCCTTTGCTTCGCCGTGGCGTCTGTTCGCTCATTGGAATGCTGTCCCAAATAGAGGGTGTTGACGATCTTGCCATGACGACCAACGGTATTCTATTGGCGGAGTATGCCCAGACGCTGGCCAGCGCCGGTCTTCATCGCGTCAACGTAAGTTTGGATGCTACTGATCCGGAGAGATATCGAGAGATTACTCGTGGAGGGGATATCCGTGCTGTTTTTCGTGGCATCGAAGCCGCGGTCTTGGCTGATCTCTCACCGATAAAGATCAACTGCGTTGTTAGGCGCTCCTGGCTCGAGACGGATGCTCAGGACGTGGCGAGATACGCTCAGGACAACGGTCTTCAAGTGAGATTCATCACGCGAATGGATGCGGAGTCTGGTTCGTTCTCTACGGTTCACGGAGGTACAGGTGGAGACTGCCCGCAGTGTAATCGGTTGAGGCTTTCCAGTACATGTTTGATCAGGCCGTGCCTGTTCTCTGATCTTGCTTTTGATGTCAGGGCGCATGGCGTTCGTAGAGCGCTGGAGTTGGCAGTCGAAAACAAACCCGAATGTGGTGGTCCGGTCTCGCAGAATTGGATTCGGGCTCTTGGGGGATGAGATGAACGAACTGAGCCATGTGGATGAGTCGGGAAAGATAAGGATGGTTGATGTGGGTGATAAGACCCCGCAAAGACGAATTGCGCGTGCCTCTGGCCGTATTGCACTTTCCGAACAGGCTCTTGAGTTGGTGAATGCGAATCTTGTAAAAAAGGGAGATGTTCTCACCGTAGCACAGATCGCTGCAGTTCAGGCGGCCAAGCGCACATCAGAGTTGATCCCGCTGTGTCACCCGTTGAGTCTTGATCGAATTCAGGTTGATCTGAGAGTTGACGCGCATGGGATCACCGCTCGGAGTGAGGTGTCTTGCGTGGGCAGGACAGGCGTTGAGATGGAAGCCTTGACAGCAGTCAGTGTCGCGTTGCTGACGGTGTACGATATGTGCAAGGCCGTTGACAAACAGATGCGAATTGAAGACATC
>JAKQFZ010000124.1 GCA_029558215.1 Candidatus Omnitrophota bacterium | reverse complement strand
TATGGTATTGGCGAAGAGTCGGCGTCGGGTCAAGAACGAGCTGGTACATCTGCCCTTGTTGTGAAAGGATGGCAATCTCCGAAAGGTTAATGTCGTCCCAGTCGTACAGGATAACTCGCTGCTCACCATGTCTCAGCGGGTAGTTGCCCGTCCTGAGACTAGGCAAGGCCGGAAATCCGACAGCGAAGATGGGAAGTCTGGCCCTGTTGCCCTCGCGACCCGAGGTTCCAATTGGAGTGAATGAAACATCCTCACCGGAGCGATTCTCTACAGTGAAGTCCGTGATAAAGGCCAACTGCATGGGATTCACACTATTGAATAAGAACAGAATGGGCACAAAGACTAACGGCATGAAGAAACAAGTGACCACGATCAGCACAAGCAGTATGTAACTTTTGAGTTGTTTCATCTCCGAACTCAACGCCCCTGTTAAGAATCTGCACAGCGACTGCACTGCATCGCGGGTGACAGAATGCCCTCACGGCTGCCTACAGATCTGCTGCCTTCTATAGGTTGGTCGTTCGCAGTTCCTCGCGCACAACGCGGCGGAGAACCTCTTCCAACGACTGGTCTTGGTGCTCCATGTGGGCACGGAGAGCATCATTGATCATGGTCTGGTAACTTCCCCCACCTTGGTTCTCCACCTTCGACCTGAACCAGTGGATAATGTCCGAGTCAAGACGAATGGTAATCCTGACCTTCTCACCGGACGGTGGAAGCACCGCACCGCGTTTCCCTTTGTTGAAGTCATACTTGGCCTTCATACTGTTTCACCTCGAAGCGTACGGCTTTGCGTGCCGAGATAATTCGAATACTCTCTCCGCGCCACGTATAGACAACGACCAGGACACGGCTGAACGCGTCCATTCCGATCGTAACGTAGCGCTGTTCGTTTTCCCTCAGATCCTCAATCGTCATAGCGTTTGGATCATCAAACACCGCAAAAGTGTCGGCAAAAGAGACCCCTTGTTTGGCCTCATTCTCTCGTGCCTTCGATCTGTCCCACTCGAACATAGCACTCTATGAATATGCACAGTTGTATGTACATGTCAAGTCATTCTTCAAGAAAGGCATTCAAGATCCGTCCAACAAACCAAAGTGCCGGTTAGCGTGTGGAATGGCAAGGAGTTTGCAGGTTTGGGGTATGCTTCGGGTGCAACGCTGTACGAGCCGGGAATGAGATCGTCGGCAGCGGCGCTACGCTCTGCCCGCGACTGGAAGGAATACGGACAGGATGCCCGCGCATCCAGCGAGTCAGTCAGCCCCTGGACAGGATGGCGCACTGAAGGTCTGGTTTCAGGTGCTTCTTTGCCATTTTGGCACAAACTCCCCTCTAACTCATTCCAGATTCGTCTTTCTCCTGGAAAAGAATTTGAAAGTATTCCACTAATCTATTGAATCAAAAAGACTTCTGACTGAACTGTGATTTGAGTTTGTTTCTGGCACAGGGGTTGCTTGTAATTGGTGAGATGAAGAAGTCTGATTGTCGTCATAGAGGTTGGGAAGCTGTTCGAGTTGGAGGGAAGGAAGAGATGATGAAGACTGCAAGATGCCTGACAACGGCCCTGATGATGAGCGTGCTCCTTGTCGGATTGACGGACTTCGCACACGCGGAGTTTCCGAGGCGCAATGCCGTCGTCGAGGCGGTCGAGAACGTAAAAGGTGCCGTGGTCAACATCAACACTTCTTCGATCAGACAGGGAATCGTCAGAATGCCCAGTTTTGGCCCCTTCGAGGACTTTTTCCCGCCTTTTTACTCAAGACAGAATTATGTTGCCAAGTCTCTTGGCAGTGGAGTCATCGTGACCGCTGACGGTTATGTGGTCACCAACGCCCATGTGGTGCAGGAACCCATCGAAATCCAGGTCACACTGGTCAATGGAGACACGTACGACGCCACCTACATCGGCTCCGACCCAAGGGTGGATGTTGCCGTCCTGAAAATCGAGGGGGCAACTCAAGAGTTCTTCCACCTTCCTCTTGAAAGTCACGATGAACTGATGATCGGAGAGACGGTGATCGCCGTGGGAAATCCCTACGGGCTCCAAAACACCGTGACGACAGGCGTTGTCAGCGCCATAGATCGCCAGATCAGCACGAATCAGGGGACAGAGTTCACCGGCATTATCCAGACCGACGCGGCGATCAACCCAGGTAACAGTGGGGGGCCTCTGCTGGATATCAACGGCAAGTTGATTGGCTTGTGTGTGGCCATTCGAGCTGAGGCTGAGAACATTGGATTTGCTGTTCCCGTGGCAAAAGTCATTCGCGCATTCAACGAACTGGCTCGGGGTTCGGCCTGTCTTCAGGAAATCCTGGGCATCGAGATTCAGAATCTGACCGAGCCTCTGAGCAGACATTTCGGATTACCCAACACCGACGGCGTCGTGATCGTGGAACTGGCTGCTGGTTCTCTTGGCGAGGAAATCGGCTTGCAGGTGGGTGATGTTCTGGTGGCTTTGGAACAGCAGCAGATCAAGAATGCCCAGGCCTTCTGTGAGTTCATCGCCTCAATGGATCCGTCCAAGATGGATCGTGTTCGTCTTTCCGTATTGCGAAACGGTCAACGCAAGGATTTCCAGATCAAAGCACAGCAACTCGACAAGTACTCCACATCAACCCGAACCACAACGTGGCGGGGCATGGGCGTTTCCTCCATTGACGCCGCACTTGCCCGACGCACCGGAGTCCGGATGAGCGACGGCGTTGTGATCGAATCGGTTCAGAAGGGTTCTCCGGCAGAGGAGTCCGGGCTTCGAAAAGGGGATCTCATTCTGCAGATTGGCAAAGAGCGCGTCTCCTCGCTGGCGGACTTTCAACGTGTTGTGGGACAGATGGAGCAATACGAATCGGTGGAGATGCTGGTCCGAAGAGGCTCCGCAGATTACGTCGCAACAGTCAGAAAGAAGGGATAGGAGGCCGATGGTACATAAGAAACATTCATCCGACAGAAAGGATCACGAAAAGCAGGAAGCCACTGCGGATATTCTGGAACAGTCCCCGCCTGAGCAAGGCTGTGAGGGAAGCAAAGCCGAAGAAGCCGTTGCTTGCGCGGACGGCAACACTCAGGCAGACGGTCAGGATCCGAAGAGGGTTGTGGACTTCATGCAGATTCTCAAGGAGCGCGATGAGTTTCTGGAGCATCTTCAGCGTATGAAGGCGGAGTTCGACAACTACCGCAAGAGAGTGCAGCGCGAACGGGAAGATCTCGTCAAAAGCGCCAACTCAGAACTGATCGCAGATTTGCTGGAGATTGTGGACAATCTACATCGGGCACTTGATGCCGCCCAGGAGACAGGTGAGCAAAGAGGTTCCCTGGCCCAGGGAGTTGAGATGACGGCTCAGATGCTCTTTGGAGTCTTGAGCGCGCGCGGACTGAAACCCATCCCGGGGCTTGGCGAGCCGTTCGATCCGACAGTGCACGAGGCAGTCAGCACCGAGGTTCGCCCTGAAATTCAGCCTGGGATTGTGGTTCAAGAATGGCAAAAGGGTTACTGGCTCGGAGACAAGGTCATCAGACCGGCCAAGGTGGTGGTTTCCGCCGCCGCGCCGAGTCAGAGCAATACAGATTAGAAGAAAGTACCGAGTTATCTCGGAGGAGGGAAAGGCAATGGCAAAAGTTATCGGAATCGATCTTGGAACAACAAACTCCTGTGTAGCGGTGATCGAAGGTGGAGAGCCTGTGGTCATCCCAAACGCCGAAGGCGGTCGGACAACACCGTCAGTGGTCGCGTTCACAGAGAGTGCAGAGCGGCTGGTGGGCATGGTGGCCAAACGGCAAGCCATCACCAATCCTCAGCGGACAGTCTACTCGATCAAGCGCTTCATGGGGCGACGGCTGAGTGAAGTGAAGGAGGAGATCACCAAGGTTCCCTACAAAGTCAAGGCGGACTCAAGCCAGAATGCGGTTGTGGATATTGATGGCAAGGAATTCACACCACCGGAAATCTCCGCTCGCATCCTTCAAAAGATGAAGCAGACTGCGGAGGATTATCTGGGTGAGAAAGTCAGTCAGGCTGTCATCACAGTTCCCGCCTACTTCAACGACAGCCAGCGTCAGGCGACCAAGGATGCTGGACGCATCGCCGGCCTGGAAGTTCTGCGAATCGTCAATGAGCCAACCGCGGCGGCGCTTGCGTACGGCATGGACAAGAAGCGCGATGAGAAGATCGCCGTTTTTGATTTTGGTGGTGGAACCTTTGACATCTCCATCCTGGAACTGGGAGATGGCGTGTTTGAGGTCAAGGCAACCAATGGTGACACCCACTTGGGTGGAGATGACATTGACCAGGTATTGATCGACTGGCTGGCCGATGAGTTCAAGAAGGAATACGGCATTGAGTTGCGCAATGATCACATGGCACTCCAAAGGCTCAAGGATGCTGCGGAGAAGGCCAAGTGCGAACTCTCAACTACCACAGAGACAAGCATTGATGTGCCCTTCATCTCCGCAGATACTTCAGGCCCCAAACATCTGAAGATGAAGATGACGCGTGCTCAGATGGAGCGCATGATCTCCGGTCTTGTGGAGCGTACAGTCGGCCCCTGCAAGCAATGCCTGTCAGATGCGGGCTTGAAACCCAATGAGATTGACGAAGTGATTCTGGTAGGCGGCTCAACCCGAATCCCCTGCGTCCAGCAGAAGGTTCGCGAATTGTTTGGTAAGGAACCGCACAAAGGAGTGAATCCCGATGAAGTTGTGGCGTTGGGTGCAGCCATCCAGGCGGGCGTTCTCACCAAGGACGTCAAGGATGTCCTTCTCCTCGATGTCACGCCACTGTCACTTGGCATCGAGACATTGGGTGACGTGTTCACGCGACTGATCGAACGCAACACCACCATTCCTATCAAGAAAAGCCAAGTCTTCTCCACCGCAGACGACAATCAGCCGGAAGTCACCATTCGGGTGCTTCAGGGAGAGAGACCTATCGCTTCAGCGAACAGGGAACTGGGACGCTTTAACCTTGTCGGGATTCCACCAGCACCTCGTGGCGTGCCGCAGATCGAAGTGACCTTTGACATTGATGCCAACGGCATCGTCCATGTTTCGGCCAAAGATCTCGGTACCGGCAAAGAACAGAAGATCCGCATCGAGTCTTCCAGCGGCCTGAATGAGAAGGAAATCGAGAAGATGGTCAAGGACGCTGAGGAGCACGCCGAGGAAGACCGCAAGCGTCAGGAAGAAGTGGACGCCAGGAACAAAGCCGATGCGATGGCATATTCCGTCGAGCGCTCACTGAAGGAGTTCGGCGACAAGGTTGACGCGTCAGAACGTACCAAGATTGAAGACGCAGTTGCCGCGCTCAAGAAAGCGCTCGAAGGTTCCGACCTTGACGAGATCAAGCGCAAACAGGAAGAACTCGAGAAGGCTTCTCATGAACTCAGCAAGATCCTCTATCAACAAGCAGCCCAGGCGCAACAGCAGGCACAGTCGGCTCAGGGCGGTGCCGAGCAAGATACTGGTGCTGCTGGTTCTTCCCAGAAACCAAACGAGGATATTGTGGATGCGGAATTCGAGGTTGAGGACAACAAGTAAACCAGTTCTAAGGAGTAACCCGAAGTGCCAACGTATGACTACGAGTGCCTGAAATGCAGCCACAGTTTTGAGGCATTTCAGAAGATGACAGACAAACCGCTGAAGAAATGTCCTGAGTGTGGTGGCAAGGTAAAGAGGCTCATCGGAGCCGGCGCAGGCGTTATTTTCAAAGGGTCGGGATTCTACGCCACCGACTACCGCAGCAAAGACTATACGGAAAAGGCCAAGAAGGAGCAGTCGGAGAGTAAGTCGGAATCCAAGAGTGAATCGTCAAGTCCCAAGAGTGAAAAGCCTTCGGGCACCAAATCGGAGAAATCCAAAGACTGACCTCGTGTGGCGTGGGCATCTGACTGATCTCAAATCGGGAATGTCCACGCCGCTTTCAAGAAGCCCGGTGAGGTGAAAGTCATGCGTCCAGCCATCTTGTTGCGCAAACGATAGGCTGCCTTGAAGGATAACCAAGCCCCACGGTGTTACGTTTAATATGACGTGTTCTCCTGCTTGGGAAAACACAGGTTACCAGGCAAGAACCGACACACAAATCTGATAAGAGCGCCGATGAGAAACGACAAGTTAGAGCGGCACAAGCCGCGTTCAAGAAAGGACAATTGGGGTGGTCGCCCCAGACTAATTCTCTTTCTTTCATTCATCACTCTGGTAGGTCTCCTTTCCTTTGGTACACGCACTGCTCTTGACCAGACTTCTGATCCCGACGAGTCCATTCAGGTTCAGGGCAGCATGTCTCTTCGGAACGGCAAACAGGTCTCCTTGGGAGTTCCATTCGAAGTGGTGGTCAGTATTACAGCCTCTGGGGATAACCCTCAACTGGAAGTCAACCCCCCTCAGATCACCTGGCACTCCGATCTAGTCCTCGACCCTCGAAAATCCTCACAGGAAAGCCATTCACGAAGCAAGAACGGCACCCAGATCACTGTTCGCTCCTTCATCTATTCTCTTAAGGCCAAGGGGCAACCAAACAGCATAGTGATTGGCGCATTTCCTGTATCCTACCGAGTGCGTGGCTTGTCGGAAGAACGAGTGCTGATCATTCCTGGAATGAGTTTTGATGTTGTCCAGGCACAACCGAGCAAAGGGATGAACATGAAGTTCTTTTCTGTATTCGCTGTGGCATTTGCCTTGGCCGCAGCTGTTGCTGCTCTGACCGCTGCAAAACGCAGGAGATCCTCGATGGACAACAGCAATCCGCTACAGAAGTCTTCATCGAGCGAGAGTGTCGAGGAAACTTTGGAAGGCTGTTTTCTGAAGGAACTGGCTTCAGCGCAGAAGCGATGGCTTGCAGGGGAAGACAGGGAGTATTTCGCCGAAGTTGAGTCTCACCTGCGCGAGTACATACAGGGTAAGTATCCTGTCCGTCTGCGGGACAATCCGGAAAGGGATATGGAGTCCCTTTGTTCGTCAGGTGTGGATCGCAAAAGGGCTTCCCGACTGGTAAGTCTTCTGGGTATGTGTCGGGACGCGCGCTATTCGCCACAGGTTCCAAGTGGCCCTGAGCAGAATCGTTTTCAGAGAGAGTTGGAGGAAGTGGTTCGCTCATCGAGATGATGACAGAGGTTTTCCGAAAGGAGCATTCCTTCGGAGACTGTGCTCAACGGGAGGTTGACCATGCAGGTTCAGATTGACGCCATCAAGGACAAGATTACTGAGCAGAGCGTGACCGTTGGTCGTTTGCTCGCGGAAATTGACAAGGTTATCGTTGGACAGCGCTACATGGTGGAGCGCATCCTCATCGGCCTTTTGGCTGACGGTCACATCTTGGTAGAGGGTGTGCCTGGGCTCGCAAAGACACTCACAGTGCGAACGCTTGCTGAGACAGTCTCGGCGCAGTTCCAACGCATTCAGTTCACGCCCGATCTCCTTCCCGCCGATCTAGTCGGAACAATGATCTACAGTCAGAAGACTGGTGAGTTCACCCCGAAGCAGGGGCCTGTCTTCACCAATCTGCTTCTGGCGGATGAAATCAACCGCGCTCCAGCCAAGGTACAGAGCGCCCTTCTGGAAGCCATGCAGGAGCGACAGGTCACCATCGGCTCGACAACCTATCCTCTCCCCAAACCTTTTCTGGTGTTGGCAACGCAGAATCCGATTGAGCAGGAAGGAACCTATCCTCTCCCTGAAGCGCAGGTTGACCGGTTTATGCTGAAACTCTCGGTAACCTATCCTAACAAGAAAGAGGAATTGGAGATCCTGAACCGAATGTCTGTAAAGAGGGATTTCGGCGTTCAGAAGACAATGTCCATCGAGGACGTGCTAAGCCTTCGGGATCTCGTCGAGCAGATTTACGTGGACGAAAAGGTCAAACAGTACATTGTAGATATCGTCTTTGCTTCCCGATATCCAGAGACCTACGGCATCAATGAGTTGAAGGGCATGATCGAATACGGAGCCTCACCCCGTGCTTCGATTTACCTGACGGTGGCGGCTCGTGCTCATGCGTTCCTCAGGGGACGACCCTACGTGACTCCCGAAGATGTCAAAGCCATCGGTCCGGATGTTTTGCGCCACAGGGTCATCATTTCCTACGAGGCTGAAGCGGAGGACTACACGTCAGACACGGTAGTCCAGAAGGTTTTCGATCACGTTGAGGTACCTTAGGAGTCTGTCGGAAGCGGCCAATCCTGATGGAGGTTCATGTTCATGCTACCCAAGGAACTGATCAGCAGGATTCGTCAGATTGAGATTCGAACCAAGCGGTTTGTGGACGATGTCCTTGCGGGCGAATACCACAGCGTGTTCAAAGGCAGGGGCATGGAGTTCAACGAGGTTCGCGAGTATACCGCGGGGGATGATTTTCGCTCGATAGACTGGAACGTCACCGCGCGCTACGGACATCCCTTTGTCAAACGTTACGTTGAAGAAAGAGAGTTGACCGTAATCCTGGTGGTTGATGTGTCCGGCTCGGAACGCTTTGGAACGAAAGGGCAGATGAAGTCCGAACTGTGCGCCGAATTGTCCGCGCTGCTGGCGTTTTCTGCGATCCGCAACAACGATCGGGTCGGACTGATCCTCTTCAGCGGCGAGGTCGAGAAGTTCGTCCCGCCCAAAAAGGGACGAAAGCACGTCTTGCGTCTGATTCGCGAAATTCTCTATTTCCAGCCTTCTGGTGCCACCACGAGCATTTCAAATGCGCTGCAATTCATGGCGCAGGTTCAGAAACGTCGCTGTGTCGCATTCCTTATCTCCGATCTGATTGACGAAGGCTATGAGAAGACTCTCTCCATCGCCGCACGCCGTTACGACTTGATCGCGCTCAAGATTTCTGATCCGAGGGAAAGGGAAATGCCGCGCATCGGTTTCCTTGAAGTCGAAGACGCAGAAACGGGAGAGACTTTCCTTCTGGACACTCAGGATCGGGAGTTTCAAGGCCGCTATCAGCAGCTGGCCGAAAAACGTGAGCAGTCCTGCGTTCAAATGTTCAACCGAATCGGTCTTGACCATGTGCCAATCCAGACGGGGGAATCGTATATCATTCCTCTGGTGCGCTTCTTCCAAAGGAGGGCACGAGAGCGATGAGGGGTTGGAACGTCACATTTCGATGTCAACTTTCTTCAATCGCCATCGGGCTGCTTTTGACGTTCGCGGCTGGTCTGGCAATGGCGGATGGGAACAGTCTTCCATCTCCCGTCGAGGTGACGGTGCAGGCACGCCCCATGGAGATCACCATGGGAGATCGAGTTCACTATCAGTTGGATATCGTCTATCCGGAAGGTCTCAGTATTCAAGAGAGAAAGCCTCTGCACGAGTTGGGGGATTTTGAGATCCTGGATGCCACCGCGCCAACGGAAACACACGACAAGCAGGGCAGAAAGGTTCTGTCAAAGGCCTATTCGATAACCGCATTCGCAACCGGAACCCTCTCCATCCCGCCATACGAGGTCTTCTACAGTGATGCTCAGGGGGTGGGAGGCTCGGTGAAGTCCGCACCTCTGACGATTGCCGTCAAGAGTCTGATCGGCTCGGGAACTCCCACGCTACGGGACATCAAGCCACCAGCTACAATCCCAATGCAAGTCTCCTCATGGGTATGGTGGATTCTGGGAGCCTTGATCGCGCTCGTGGTTCTTGTGCTGCTCTTGGGATTCTGGAAGAAACCACAATCTGTCGCCGAGGTGCTCCCACCCGAGTTTCAGATTCCTGCCGACACATGGGCTTTGCAGCAACTGAGGAAGATTCGACTTGGTCCGATTCTGAAGGAAAAGCAGACCAAAGCACTTGCTCTTGCTGTCAGTGAGATCGTCCGTCGCTATCTCGACAGGCGTTTTCAGATGAACACCATAGACATGACCACAGAGGAGATTCTTGACATTCTGAAAGAAACACCAATTCTGAGAGAGTTGGATAGCCTCTTCGGTGACTTTCTTTCCCTGTGTGACTTGATTAAGTTTGCCAAGTATCAGCCGCCTGATGAGAAGCTTGTCTCGTTGTTGGATCAGGCGGAGACCATCGTCAAGGAGACCGCACCGGCACATACCACGGAGCAGCAGCCTTCCGAAACACAAGAGGAGGGCTTGTCATGAGGTTTGAAAGTCCCTGGTATCTGATCGGGCTGGTTCTAATCCCATTGCTGCCCGTCTTTCGGCACTACCGTATCAGGAAAGACAGGCCGCGACTGCGCTTTTCATCGGTTGCTGCCCTCAAGGCTGCGGGATCCTCACCCAAGGCATTCCTTCGGTTTGTTCCAGGACTGTTGAGACTCTCGGCGATGATGCTTGTAGTTCTCGCCCTCGCTCGACCTCAGTCGTACATAGACATCTTCAAATCATACACTGAGGGGCTGGATATTGTCCTTGCACTGGATGTTTCGACCAGTATGAGGGCGGAAGATCTGGCCAAGGGCAAGAACCGTCTCGACGTCGCCAAGGAAGTCGTGGACTGGTTTCTGAGCAAACGGGAGACCGATCGAGTTGGCATGGTCGTCTTCGCCGCCGTCGCATTCACTCAGTGTCCCCTCACGCTTGACTACGGACTGGTTCGACAGTTTCTGGAAACGCTGGAGACCGGCATGGTGGAGGATGGGACGGCCATCGGCAACGCTTTGGCTTCAGCCGTGAACCGTCTGCGGAACTCTCAGGCCAAGAGCAAGGTTGCAATTGTTCTCACCGATGGCATGAACAATCGCGGCGAGATTGATCCGCTCACCGCCGCCGAGATGGCAGAGGAGTACGAGGTTCACCTCAACGGTCTGCGGGTGCCCCTGAGGAACGAGGGCTGGTGGATCGACAAGAGCCTGCACCTGCTGGACATCTCGCGCCTGGTCTCTTCGGGCCGCAACGTGCTGACGCTGCGCCGGCCGTACAGCATCCGGCCGGACCACCGCGAGAAGCTCTTGGGCATGGTCCCCGGGGCGCTCACGGAGAGCATCTTCCCGAGCGTGGAGTTCGAGCCGGTC
>JAKQFZ010000110.1 GCA_029558215.1 Candidatus Omnitrophota bacterium | reverse complement strand
CAAAGAAGCGGTGGATTGCTACTTCGAGAATTCCTGGCCAATTGTCCCTCTGAAAGAGGCTCTCGAGGACTTTCTGCCACTCAGTTACCCCGAAGGTTCGCCTCAGAGTGTCACCGGAGAGACAGCCGCTTCACCGACTCTGGCTCCTATGTCAAAGCCGACACCAGGTGCCCCAGCGCAGAACATACCCAAGGAAGTCCTTGAAAACCTCAAGGCGCTTGGCTATGTGGATTGAAGTTCTTCGGGCGGGGTCTCTTAGGTCAGTGCTGCAAACACATGGATCTGTGCTCATTTCCGTGCGCTGCTTGCTCACAGAAGGTAGGGCCTCTTAGAAAGTTAAGGTGCTCTAAGGAGCAGTTCCGACTCCAATTGACACGGTTATTGGACGTGTTGGATCCACTTGCTGACACCTTACAGAGAGCGATGCTGCATTCTTTATCTTTTTGATTTAATTCCAGTTGACAATGTGTCCTCAAGGATTTAAGTTTACCAGAGTGAACTAAGCCGTTAAACGGTGGGAGATAATTTTAGTTTCTGAAAGGATGTCAAACATGTCTGAAGGTACCTCCATTTTCGATCTTAGAGCGAGAGAGATTCTGGACAGTCGTGGGAATCCGACTATTGAAGTTGAAGTTACGTTGGACTGCGGAGCTGAAGGACGGGCTGCTGTACCGTCTGGGGCCTCGACAGGTGAATACGAGGCTGTGGAGCTCCGTGACGGGGATCCCAAACGATATGGCAAGAAGGGCGTTCTGAAGGCGGTTGAAAATGTCAACGAGATCATTGCTCCCGAGTTGATCGGTGAAGAAGCACTGGATCAGATGTTTATTGACAACTTTCTCTGCGAGCTTGACGGAACCCCGAACAAGGCAAAACTTGGGGCGAATGCCATGCTCGGTGTTTCACTGGCAACCGCAAAGGCGGCTGCCGAGGCTCTTGGCCTTCCCCTGTTCCGGTATTTCGGGGGAGTACAGGCAAGAACACTTCCAGTCCCTATGATGAACATCCTCAATGGTGGAAAGCACGCCGACAACAACGTGGACTTGCAGGAGTTTATGATTATGCCTGTTGGGGCACCCAACTTCCGTGAAGCATTGCGAATGGGTGCAGAAGTCTTCCATGCTCTGAAGAAAGTCCTAAACGATAACAAGCTCTCCACGTCCGTTGGGGACGAAGGTGGATTTGCCCCTAATCTGAAGTCCAACGAGGAAGCCCTTCAGGTTATCATGAAGGCGATTGAGGCAGCCGGCTACAAGCCAGGGGATGATTTGGTCTTGGCACTCGATCCCGCAGCCTCTTCCTTCTACAACAAGGACAAGGGTGTGTACGAGCTTCTGGCGGAGGCCAAACCTCAAAAATCCTCTGCCGAGATGGTGGACTTCTATGAGGACTTGGTGAAGAAGTATCCGATCTGTTCCATCGAAGATGGCCTTGATGAGAATGACTGGGACGGCTGGAAACTCATGACCGAGCGACTCGGTTCCAAGATTCAGATTGTTGGTGACGATCTGTTTGTCACGAACACACAACTGCTGAAGAAAGGTATCAGCCTCGGTGTCGCCAACTCCATCCTGATTAAGCTCAATCAGATCGGAACCCTGACCGAGACCATTGATGCAATTCAGACGGCGCATCGCGCAGGTTATACGGCTGTCGTCTCTCACCGAAGCGGTGAGACCGAAGACACAACCATCTCAGACTTCGTCGTCGGTATGAA
>JAKQFZ010000082.1 GCA_029558215.1 Candidatus Omnitrophota bacterium | reverse complement strand
TTTCCATTTCATCCTGGAAGGCAAATCACCTGGAAAAGGCCAGTTCTGCCTGATCGCCAAAGCGGGCGAAGACCATCGGGCGGAGGCGATTGTGGATCTACAACTTCGTCCCATTGAGCATTTCGTTCAGACATTCAGAGTTCCTGATTTTGCTTATATGCAGACGGAAGCACCGGACAGCGAAGAAGAAGGAATATACAACGATGACTTCGTCTCATCTGACGACTATGTTCTTTTCGTTCATGGATTCAACATGCAGCAGTTCGAGAAGGGAAGGTGGGGGGAAACGATGTTCAAGCGGCTCTGGTGGCAGGGTTACGCTGGTCACGTTGGAGTCTTTGAATGGCCTTGTGTAACAGTCTCATATCCATTTCCCGATCCTCAAGCTTACGACAAGAGTGACATGACTGCCTGGCGTTGTGGTGGTGCCCTGCTGGACAGGCTGTTGGCACTTAACAGCAGTGTGCATTCCGGGAAGGTTCGTGTACTGGCACATAGCCAGGGAAATGTTGTGACTGGAGAAGCGCTGAGAAGAGCTACATCAACGGTTCTTCACACTTATGTGGCATCGCAAGCTGCAATATCTGGAGGTTGTTATCCAGGCAACTTGCTCATCCAACAGTTCACGCCAGAGACTCCTGATGTGATCGCGAGTTATCCACCAACACCGGGTATCCGTTACCTTGAGTATGCACCTGAGCGAACCGATTACCGTTGGAACTTCATCAATCCCCAGGACTATGCACTCTCGGAATCATGGCTGTTCTCTTGGGAAGACAACAATAGGACAAAGCCTCATTTCAACTATGGATACAATGGCCTCGTTGATGTCTACGATTCTTCTGCTATACCGCCAAGTCGCTTCTTTTTCGACGACATGCCTCTGATTCCTCCCCCACCTAGAGAACTTGCCTTTCCCGACGACAGATTTGAGATATTCTCCTTTGCGGCTGAGTCCAGGACAAGACCAATGGGTGTGCAACCGAGTCTTGACGGATTCCAAGTGTATGATCTCACGCAGGACCCTTTGATCTACAATAGTGCGCATTACAGCCATAGTCGACAATTCCGTTCCAATATTGTTGACGAGAATTACTACTGGACAAAGATTAGGACCGCGTGTGACTTGCTGAGGCGTTAGAAGAAAAGAGATTACAGGCAAAAGGAGACCAGTCATGCAGCTTTCAAGACGTTTGACTCCAGTCATTTCCCTT
>JAKQFZ010000049.1 GCA_029558215.1 Candidatus Omnitrophota bacterium | reverse complement strand
GAGATACGCCAGACTTCAGGACGAACTGTCCACTTACGTAGATGCAGAGCAAACCTCTTTTGACGAAGTGCGCCAACTTTTGCACAACGTAGAGAACCAGTTTCTCACGCTCACGATCTACGAGATCCCGATCAAGATCCGGCCGACCATTCCAAAACCGCTGCGACGGGTAATGGAAAAGATGCAGAATCAGGGCGACAGTCTCGAACCGCTCGAGATGAGCACGTATGAAGTGCTTGCCGGCATGTGCAAAGAGTCTCCATGGAACGTTCCAAAGACATGGGAACTGATTGACACTGAAGACGGTATTGCCTTTGAAGTGCTCGAGATGATGTATACGCTGGTCGGCAACAAAGAGAAGCAGACTGCAAACTTTCGCAAAGGCGCCTGAAGGTCAATACGATATCGAACTGTGCCGGTTGCTTGGATGGCCGCCGTCGTGGTTAGGTCGGCTGACTGATATGGACCGGCTGTTCTTTGAACACGCCCTTCCTGCAGCCCGTGAACGGTGGGCACAAGAGAGATCCTTATGACAGACAACGCATCAGAGATAGACGTAACGGCACGGAGCACAATAGGCACATCTACTGCAACCAGCCAGATCTCCAGCCGTGCAAAGAAACTCGGGCAACTTGTTGAAAAAGGACTCTCCGGGCTTGGCGAGAACCAGATAAAAGGGTTTCTCAACAACGCCCTGCTTGAGATAGAAGGATCTCTCTCTGATTTTGAGAAGGATTATGATGGAGAACTGCTCCGCCTAGAACGCCTGCTGTCATCTCGGAAAGGCAAGGTGACAAAAGCCCTGTCTGCCGGGCTGGTGAAAGTCCAGTATGGAAAGGGGCAGGACTATTATGCCGTTGATTACGCCCAGATGTATAACGCCTTCTTTGAGAAGGTTCTGAAGATCGTCAAGGCAACCAAGTCGCAAGGAAGTTCTGCAATACTCGGCCAGATTCAGGAACATATCCATGAGATGATCGGCAACGATTCTCTCACCGATGACGACAAAGCCCTGATGAACAAGTTGATTCAGGAGATGCAGGCTCTTCAGAAAGAACGGGCAAAGATCAAGGTTGTCGAGGTCGGAAAACCTCCTGAACAGAAAGTGACGGTGGAAGTCAAGCAGGAAGTCAAGCAGGTAACTCAGGAAGAGGTTGTTGCAGCAGTCAAAGAGAAACAGGCTGCCGGCGTTCCTGCTGTTGAATCCCAGTCTCTTCACACTGCAACCATAAAGAAACTCGAAGCAGACGTTGCCCGGCTGCAGAAGGAGATGGAAGATGCTGACAAAAAAGCAGCCGCACTCTTTGATGCAATGGATGCCGGCGACTCAACCATCTCCCAATCCGTTGCAGATGCAGCAGAGGAGGACTATCAGAAGAAAACCTTCCTCTGGAAGAAAGCTCAGCAGGATCTTGAGAATGAGAAAGCAGCATTAAAGCGGGATGGTATTGGGGGCAAACAGCAACTTACGGCAGAAGAGGTCGCAGAGTTCAGAAAGAAGCAAAAGGATGCAACAGCAGAAGCGACCACAACCCCTCGGTCAAAACCAGACAAACGCCCGTCTAAACAGAGAGCATCTGGTGGAGCAAGCCGGGTGCCAACCGAGTCTGAAGCCGATTACGTCAAGTCTGCACGCGAACGTATCAAAGTCCTTGATGAT
>JAKQFZ010000046.1 GCA_029558215.1 Candidatus Omnitrophota bacterium | reverse complement strand
GTTACGTCCTGCGTTGCCCCTTCGTCCCCAAGGCGCTCGTCATCAGCGTCGATGCCGATGCCTACTCCTACACGGTTCCTGTCGGAAGGGTGAACAAGGCGGCTGCTGACGCTGCGCAATCAACACCCACCTACACCGAAGGAAGTGGTCCCAGCAATCCATCGACCATTGTTGGAAAGCTGACCGGCAACGCGCTGTTTCGACATGGCGTGTACACCAACTTGATCCGCCAATACTTGCTTATGTGTGCAGGAGTGCGCGTAGAGTTCGATTGTGATCATGTGCTCATTGATACGGATTTGCGAAGTGTTGGACTGGCCAGTAGTTACATGGCTCCCATTGGAGCAACCCTATCGGATGCATTTCAGCAAGATCTCTCTGATCTGAATCAGCAACTTGAGTCAATGGGGGCCGACTACCGTTACGTGCCGGAGAATGCCCAAGTTGACGAACATGGTTTGCAGATATCAACCTTTCAGCAACCCACGACCGTTGCTCCAAATGGCTCTTCTCCTCGCGGCGACGGTACCATCCCGATCAATGGGATCGTGCTTCTCGCTGGCCAAGGCATCGACGTGATCCTCTACACCCTCCCCGGTCTGGAGCAGATTCGAGAGAGGCTGCTAGATCAAGCCTGCATTGAGACATTGAACCCAGGTGGGGACTTGCCACTGAACACGGATCAACCTGGATTTGTTGTGGTGTGGGGCGGAAACAACATGGGACTCGATCCGCCAGAAGGAGTCCCTGTGTTCGTGGATGCTGGAGATCCTGTTCCAGAACCCACAAAATTTCTCAAGATTCAGAAGAAGAGTGATGGGAGCTACGAAGCCATTCCATCCGTACCCACTTGGCTTGGAGTGATCACGCGACCACTCTTGGTGGGGCCTCCCAATTTGGGTCCAGGTTCGTCGAATCCAGAGACCCCACTCGACCCAGCTCAAACGCTGATCATTCCAGTGTCCAGATCGATTGGGAGTGCTGGTACGGAAGTCATCAACCACGGTGAAATCCAGCTCACTTTCAATCTCTACGGATCCTATATTCCAAAGAAAGCTTATCTTGAATACTTTTCAGAGTATGCAATCAAGAACAAAAACCTGAAGCAATTGTTGCTTGAAAATCAGGTGAGCAAAGACCTGCTCGATAGCCTTGTGGAAAAAACACATAAAGGATTCGGAATCGATTGGGTTGTCCAACAATTTGATCGAGATGGGTAGCTTGTGGATTGAGTCATAAAAATTCTCCAATCGGTGTGGTTGTTGGAGAGATGTTCGTGCTCGATTTCAACGAGTGAATGATCTACCATCCTCATTGAGGATCAACCACATGCGAGACCAGACACCCGATCTCAGTGACCAGACTCAAGTGAAGAAAATCGCGATGCAGATGGTCTACTTCGACCCTCGCATCTCGTACTTCATGATGAAGTATCCAACGCTCCCGAAGGACTTCCTCATGACGTTTACCTTCCAAAATGGAGCGGTTGGACAGCAGGCCAAGAATCTTCTTATCACCAAGTCACGCTGCGATTTCTTGGTTCTTGGCTTGGAATACTCATGGCGACGTCCGCTGTTCTTGCAAGATTCGGATTTCCGATACACCGAAGAAGTAGCAGCGCTGACCATCCCGTATCTGAGCCTATTTCTTCAGATCCAAGGTTGTCCTCAGTACTCTCTGAGTGATGACTTGGAGCCTTTGGAGTTGGTGGCTCGATGCACTGCCGTTCAAGGGAACTATGACAAGTTCCGTCCGTTCATTTTGTTTGATACGGACACGTTGGAAGGACGGATCCGACTCGACAGGAACTTCGAAGAATTGACCGAGAGTCAACCCATGTCGGTTTTCTTGACTGCGCATGGCTTGTTGCTCCAATGCAGCAACTACAACCAACTTTCTGTGGAGAAGGCGTGCGCTCTTCTGGAGAGTGAGTTCAACATCCAAGTTCAACGGCACTTGCTCCCACAAGATCTTGAAGAATCGCTCTGATTCGTCTCCACGTCCGCAAGAGCCACCGAAGGAAAAGTCCGATGAATTTGACTCGAAAACGGTCTGGGACGGGTTGCGCAAATGTTCTTGATAACAGTCTTACGAAAGCCACGGATACTGTCCGGTGGGAAGGGATTGGTACCGATCCGCTCGGGGGCAATGGGGTTGCATACTTGCCTGTCCCAGAGGCACCCACCAGGAGCCCTGCGACTCGTTATTTCGGACACCTTTCGACGATCTACGTGCCCGATTTTTACTTGGGTCAGCTCGTTGGACTTCGCCAGTCGATCGTGATTGGAACTCGTCGACAAGCCGATTTGGATTCGGAGGCTGTGTATACCGAACAAGAGCAATTGAGCCCATTTTGGTCTTTTCCAGATGGGAACGTGACTTGGTTCGTCACGTGGACTCCAGGACGCCCGATGCAACCATTTGCACCAGGGCCCACCGCACTTGGAGAAAATTTCAGCCAAGACTTGCTCATCACTCACGCTGCGTGGTTGGCGAAATCCACAGCACCCTATGTACCTCTGAACGGAGGTATGCCTCCTGGTCTGATGGTCGCCCAGTTCGACACGCTGACCTCGTTGTTGTTTCAGTACAGAACCCAAGGGTTCTCGTTTTACGAGGGTTCCCCGAGCATCGGACCTGGACGATTTGACCTCTACGTCTCCGTTTCTCAGACGAACCCTGAACGAAATCGAGGCACGCCTCTCAATCCAGCGCCCGTGCCGACGAGGATCGAGGACATCTTCGTCGCTGGAAACCCCTTGGCCAGGTACATGAGCGTCGCTGGTGATCTTGCGGTTCGCAAGGTGCCATTTTCCGTGATGCGTTCTACTGCGCAGGAGCGCTGGGCGTCATCTGAAGAACGCAACCTTGCGAAATATTTCGCGGAGAAGATTGTCGAACAGGCAAAAGAAGTCGCGGCTAACAAGAGTGCACCTCCCGAGGTGCGCAAGGAAGCCAGAAACATCTTGAAGGATTTTTCTCTTGCCAGAGATCCTCGTCGACTGACTCCCATGGAGGAATACGTCAAATCCAATAAGGGACGTATCATTCGCAAGAAAACAAAGTTACATTGATAGTTGAGGAACCCCAAATGCACCTGCACCGACCGACTCTCCCCACCGAAGCTCATCTCGAATTTTTCACTCCGTTTCAGAAGGGAACCAAGACCGAGCGATTCCGAACCATCGCCAATGCCTTGGTGGACAGCACGTCTTCCAAGAACGGACTGCTGGCTGTTCCTGGAATGAACCTCAGCCTCTTGGTTGAACTTTTGACTAGCATGGGGGTCGGTTGGTTCGATGCGATGGGGTACGACAACAAGACCGAATTGACCAACGAGATCGCCAGCAAATTGATCAACAAGGCCAATGCATTTTTGGCCAGCTTGAACTTCCATACCGAAGCGAATGGGTTGGTCATCAAGACCAACAGGATCACGGCGCCTATCGCAGCTCAATTGATGTTGCTTGATTGGCCATACGTCGATTGGTTTGGTACCGATTGGAATTGGATGAAGAATTTCGGCTCGAAGTTCTCTTTCAGTGATTGGGACAAGATCAATGAAGAACTGGACAAGCTGAAGTTTGCTTTGCAGAAGACGCCAACTCAGCCGGACTTTTTTGAAGCTAACGCCAGCTCGAAAATTGTTTCAAATCCAAGCAAACCGCCCTTCAAGGAACTCGGCATCACTTGGTCTGACATCCCTTACAACATTGCTTGGGGTCGCATTCCTTTCGGCAAACTTCGTCCGTGGATGTACGAGTACATGCCGCAAAATGCAGAAAAATTCATCGAACATCTTCGAGAGCAAGTGGGTGCAACACACGACACTGGAGATGAAGTGAAATCCACGCCATTCCCTGGGTCCACCAATCCCATTGGAACGCTCGACCAAGATGCACTTGGTGGGTTGCTGGGAGGTGGGACCACTATCCATTTCCCAGGTAACGTGGACTTGAGTGGAGGTGGTGCGGGTGGAACGGATGGTGGTGGTGGAACTGCTATTGATGATGGTTCCTCCACCGATACGTCCTTCGTCGATGGTTGCACCGCACAGGGCAAGTTCACGTTTCCAGGAGTGGACCGCTGCCTGACGCTGCAAGATCTGCAAGACATCTGGCAGAAGCAAGCGGACTGCGCTCGGACACCAGGATCGACCTTCGATCCTGTGACGCTGACGTGCAAGACCCCCGAAGCTCCCCAGCCCAAGCTGTGCTCGGACGGGCTGCCAGAGGATCCGACCACGGGGTGCCAGCGAACCGAGCCGAAGACAGAGGACAAGGCTGAGGAAAAGAAGTCTTCGACGGGGATGATCCTCGCTGGCGTTGGCATCCTTGCCATCGTCGCCGGTGGTGCTTGGTGGATGTCGAAAGAGCGCACAACTACCCCACCCCCTGCGTCATCCCCTCCGCCTCCCATGCCTTCGTACGCATCAAACCCACTTCACCCAAAGAGCAAGAAGCGCTCGCCAAAATCCAAGCACCACTGAGGACTTGTAACCATGCTTTCAAGGCCAACCATCGCCTACATCTTTGGCGAAACCACGGACACACGAGAGAGTTGCGGAGCCAAGAACCTTGCGTTCTGGGAAGGTCTTGGATGCATCTCTCTCGAACAATCTCACCGATTGGCAGCGGCACAAGCCATCTGTGACGGTCAGGGAGCCAAGATGGATCCCAAGACCATGCAGTGCTTCCATCAAGGGGGAGCAGTCGGTGGTTCGACTGCATTGGCCAAATGTCAACCACCCAATCAATACGATCCTTTCAAGGGGGATTGTCTGTCTCCACAAGTAGCTCACCAGCGCGCCGCAGACGCGTTGGCATGCCACAACAACGGGAAATATTGGGATGCACACACGGCTTCTTGTGTGGCGCAAGCTCCAGCGGAAACGATCTGCGCTGATGGGAAACCGGCGGACCCTCAGACCATCTGCAATCGAATGATAAGCGGCGCGTCAACTAGCGTCGGAGGAGGGGCAACGGAAGTTGGTGGAGGATCGACGGACTCTCCGAGTGAGTACATCGGCACCGAATCCAAGAAGATGTCCAACGGCTTGATCCTTGGAGCTGTTGTCACCGTTGGCCTTATCGCTGGAGGGGCTTGGTGGATGTCGAAGAACAAGAGCGTGGCTCGTGGCGCTGCCTCGGCTGCCTACTCGAACAATCCTACTCACGGACTCACTTCACTTCCTCAAGCCCCTGCCCCTACCTTCTCCAAGTTTCCGCGCTGAAGGAGACCATCCATGTTGAAGCGACCTGTTTTGATGAGCAAAGAATCGCGCGTGGGTGTGGGCGAATCAACTGACTCACGTTTCTACGACAACATCAACGTGTGTGGTGCAAATTACGTTTTCGATCCGTTGACGCAAAAGTGCTATCCAAAGAAAGTTGGACCTAAAAAGCACGATACGTCTGGGCAATCATCGAGCAATTCAACGACCACCTCTGGCAACGCGACCAACAGATATCGAGGTCTGTCAGATTTGTCCAAGTCAGGAATCAAGGATCCGAACAGGTTTCAAGTGGGAGGGTTCGTCCCACGTCTGAATGGCCTCGAAGGAAATTCTGGTGAAGACAACTCCACGAGCAGTGACCAAACGCAAGATCCGAGCTTCGTGAATGGTTGCACGTCTCAGGGCATGTTCACGTTTCCAGGAGTGGACCGCTGCCTGACGCTGCAAGATCTGCAAGATCTCTTGCAGAAGCAAGCGGACTGCGCTCGCACGCCAGGATCGACCTTCGATCCTGTGACGCTGACGTGCAAGACCCCCGAAGCTCCCCAGCCCAAGCTGTGCTCGGACGGCCTGCCAGAGGATCCGACCACGGGGTGCCAGCGAACCGAGCCGAAGACAGAGGACAAGGCTGAGGAAAAGAAGTCTTCGACGGGGATGATCCTCGTCGGCGTGGGTGCGTTGGCGCTCTTGGGCGGTGGCCTTTTGTGGATGTCGAAGAACAGCGAAGCAGCTCGATCATCGAACCCGCAACCTCTCTTTCACGGCTACGATTACGACATCATCAAGCGGAATGTCATCGACGCGAACATGAGCGTTGATACAGCGAGCAGGACCTCGGCTCGATGGAACGTCCAGAAGCTTGGTGCCTGGTTCTTCCAGATTGGAGCGACTGAGAACGAGATGTTGAATACTTGCTCGGGAATCAATCGCAGCTACGAGTGTGGATACTACCCCAAAGAACTGATCAAGGGCTGGAGAGAAGAGCGGGACAAGAAGAACGTCTGACGAAACAAGCCATTCAAGGGACAAGGAACCAGACATGCTGCCAAGGCCAATTTTCTTTGATTCAGCTCGGTACGAACAATTCGTTACCGAGATTCAACAAGTACCGCACGCGTCTGGTCATACACAGACTTGTACTCTCACGCGGAAGCATTCCATTCACTCAGTTGAGTCATCTGTGAAAGACCAATTGGGAGAGACTGCCGACGCCTACAAGTACGAACTCATTCAATTGGCCAAAGACAGCACGCGAGACAACTTGCCAGCGGAAGCGGCCGAGATGGTCATCCCCCTGATCGACGCTGTTTCGGACGGCGATCTTTCTTCGCAAGAAGTGGTCGCCGTTCTGACCAACGCAGCTCAAATCGGCGTGACTGGTGGGTGTGTGTTGTTGACCAGTCCTGCACTGGCGCCCGTGTGTGCCGCAGCAGGAGGGATCGTTGGGAAGCTCTTGGGCGGCCTCCTTTCTGGAGGCACGACACAGCAGAGCAAGAAGACACCTTTTATTGATATTCAATTGCCGTTGATCAGAACGGAAAAAGCTCAGGTTCTGAAAAACCTTCTGAACAAAGTTTCCGACCCACACCTGCGCGATGAATGTCAAAAACTCGTGGACTCCTTCTACGATGAATCGGTCATCCACGCTGTGAATTACGGGCCCAGCACTTGGGTGGCCAACGTTGGGACCAAGGGTTACGACGACAGCAATTTTTGGCGATCCCCCTACGGAGGTGGGTTTTTCAGCATTTTTGCCAATTATTACCAAGTCATGCCATGGGAGTTGGGGAAAGAAACTCAACCTGTCGACGACAAATTCGTTGCCTTTGGAGATGCTCTCAACGCTGGATTGGGACACAAGAAACCCAAGACAGGAGCCGATAACCTCAAGGCATGTTTGGGACGAGACACGCAAGCTTGCGCCATCCTGGAATCACAGTTTTACGCGATTGGAGCTGAAGGCACATCGAATCGAAAACTCTGGCTGGATGCCGTTTGGGCATTCCTCTTGAGCAAAGGTATCCAGCTCAAGAGCAGTGATCGAAAGACATGGTTCCCGCCCGAAGTGATGGCGAACCCAGAATGGGTTCAACTCAACATGAGGATGGTGATCTTCCCTTACATCAAGGCAAAGTTCGAGAACTTTGCCAGCGCGATCATCGCCGCTGATATGGCAATCCGTCAAAAGCCAATTCTCGATGCGCTCAACAAGGTCACCGAGCAGATCTTCACGCGCTACAGCTTGCAATGCACCAGTCAATCTTGTCGCGACATCGTGCAAACGAAGGCCAACAAACTCGCGAAAGATCTGGTGGTCTACGCCTCGAAGGGACCATCTCAAGAGATGATGGAGGCGGCCATCTCAGATGCAGAAAGCGAGTTGTCCTCTGCGGCCAAGATTGGGTCGGCTGTGGAAGTTGTCGAGGAGACGAAGGCGAAACAAGAGGACTCAAAGAAGAGCAACCTGGGGCTGTGGATCTTCCTTGGATTGTCGGTGGCAGCCGTGGGTGTAGGTTACACATATCGCGACAAGCTCGGATTCAAAAAATGAAACCCGTAGACTTGACCAAGCTCTCCCTGGATGAGCTTCATGACATTCTTTCAGGTGACGTCTTCGACGCGTCCTCAACAGACTGCGGAGACATTGCTCAAGTCCAGCGCGCTTTGCAGCAACAGGGGTACTACGACGGCCCTGTCAGTGGCGTGTGGGATGACAGCATGGTGGGCGCCATGCAGACCTATTTGAGTGATCTGGGTCTGCCCACGAACAACAAGAGTAACACGGCATTCTGTTCAGCCCTGCAAGATGCACAGCGTGCTCTTCGAGAAGCCGCCGACGCCGAGATAGATCGGAGAACGAAAGCTCCAGCCACCCATTCCGACACACCGCCGCCAGATTCATCGACATCGACGAATTCAAGCAAGAGTAGCACCAGATTGGGCCTTCTCGTTGGTGGAGCTGTCCTCGTTGGAGTCGTTGCGTTGTTCTTGTTGAAGGATCCGTATCCTCCTCAACCGCGATCCAATCCCATTGATGAA
>JAKQFZ010000045.1 GCA_029558215.1 Candidatus Omnitrophota bacterium | reverse complement strand
TGGGCATTGCCACCGAGAATTTGAAGGGCATTTCTGGCACTTGTTTCGCCTGGCATTTTACTGTTCCTTTCCAATATGTACAAAAGGCCCAACCGTTGTTCGGGGTGGAACCTTCTGGTGCTCCAAAACCGAGTGATAAATGTTCGAGCCACTACCGACCGTGCAGGAAATCAGGTGCGCACCTGGGCCGATGCGACAGCCTTCACCTATTGATGTCTGACCCTGCAGGACACAATAAGGCTCGATGACTGTATCCTGCCCTACATTCACACCCTCGTCAATATAAGTATTCTCAGGATCTACAACACTCACGCCGGCCATCATCAGGCGCTCCAGAATCCTCTTCCGCAGCACTTTCTCGGCCAAAGCCAGTTGCAGTCGGTTGTTGACACCCAAGGCCTCTGAAGCGTCAGAACAGGTGTATGCTTCAACGCGTTTGTCCTCTTTGACGAGAACCTTGATCACGTCGGTGAGATACAGTTCATTTTGCTTGTTTGTGGGGGTTATCTGAGCAAGGGCGTGGAACAGTTCCTTTGAGTCGAAGCAGTAAGAACCGGTGTTGATCTCTCTGATCTGCTTCTCGTAGATGTTCGCATCCTTGTCCTCGACGATGGAGAGAACCGTGTTGTCGGCGTTTCTGAGCACTCGCCCATAGCCCGTAGGGTCGTCCATGACGGTGGTCAGGATGGTTGCAGCGGCGTCCTGATGGCGGTGACGCTCCAGGAGTTTCTCCATGGTTGAAGCGCGCAGCAGCGGCGTGTCGCCGTAAAGCACCATCACGTCGCAGGAGGCGTTCTTGAAGAGATTCTGGGTCACCATGACTGCGTGACCGGTTCCACGTCGGTCTTTCTGGTGGACGTATTTCAGATCTCTGTCCTGATACATCTTCCGGATGATCTGATGCTCAAAACCGACGACGATGACGTTCATGAACGTATCCAAATTGGCGATGCCGTCAAGAACATGGCTGAGCATGGGTTTGCCACAAACGCCGTGAAGAGCTTTGGGAACGGCTGAATGCAGCCGCTTGCCATCGCCAGCAGCAAGGACAATCGTTGCCAACTTCTTGGTTGATCGTCGCCTTCGAGAAGGCATTTTCAGTTGACGTTCAGACATTTTTTCCTTGCTCATGACATACTTCTGGCTGGCCGGGGAGGATTCGAACCTCCACAAACGGCTCCAAAGGCCGCTGTGCTACCATTACACCACCAGCCAGCAACAACAAAATATCCCGAAGGAACGGTTTTATGGTCTTCCTTCAGTCACAAACCAAAGAATCTTACAGGCCTTCCCCATGCTGTCAAGTCTTTTTTGATTCACAACTTACAGTCATTAAGTGAACTTCAGAGTCAAAATCTCTTTGGGCTTGATTTCCAGTTGCACCCAGCCTTGTTTGTCCTGCTTCAGGTCTTTCTGATGCAGTTCTTCCAGACTGACAACCTGGACTTTTCCCCAGCGCTTTCCGTCGGTTTTGGGCAAAGCAAACTCCGCTCGAACACGTTCAACAGGGGTCTGTGTCTGCTGAGGACTGGAAAGGCCGCCATTGAAGCGAATCGCTCCCTTCACCGTTTCTCCAAACGGATTGAACAGGCGAACCATCCAGCCGGTTCCGTCTTCGCTCCGTTTGATGGTGCTGACATGGAGCGTGTCAGGCTCCAACTCAAGAAAAGACTTAGTCAGTGGCTCCGTCCCATGCCTGGTCGGTCCAACTTGAGCGGCATGGAACATCAGGTTGAATCGCTCCGACACCTTCCAGACATCTGCTTTTTCCCAGTCACCTGCATGTGGGAATATCCCATATCGAAATGAAGTTCTTCCAGGGCACTGGGAACCCTTGTCTATGCGACTGTAGTCGGTCATTTCATCCATGACACAGATGCGCAGGGGATAGCAGCGCAACAATGTCAGGCTAAGCGTTCTCTGGGCGTCGTCCTGCGCCGAGTATGCTTTCAAGCCTTCGTTGAGAAGGGCGAATCCGTGCAGACCGTCACTCAAGTCCACAAAGGAATTCATCGGATGTTCGGTCATCGGCTCCTCGTCGTATTTCTCATAGTCAGGTTTCTGAACCGGTCGCTCCATGACGTCGAAATGTCCCTGAACAGCCACTTTGTCAGTCACAACGCCCGTTGGGAAACAGACCTGGAGATAATGATCTTCGACGGTGTTGTCCAGTTCGGTGACCACTTCGACCCAAGGTTGCCCCTTGCGAAGTGTCACCGTGTTGGTGATTGGGTACCGTCGGAAAGTCTCACTTCGGGTCTTCTCGTCGGCTGAACGTCCCTC
>JAKQFZ010000036.1 GCA_029558215.1 Candidatus Omnitrophota bacterium | reverse complement strand
TCTCACCGGGAAGGCTCACCTGTTCTGTCTGAAGAATCTGTCCCGACTCCCAGTCAACGAGCCTGAACTGAGTCGCTACATCAAAAACTGGCGCGATTCTCTCATTCCACACAGTGAACGCTGCTCTGATCATCAGAACTCCATCCTCCAACTTCTGCACATGAGTTGAGCAGTTCCCGTGCCATAAGAGGAAAGAAGGCCAATATCAGATTTATCTCATTGATAAAAAAGAAGATAAAGTCGTAGTATCCTAAGCAAAACCAGAGCATAGGGTCGCAATAACGCAACTCTAGGGTAGAATGACCGTTGCACAATAGCGACTATATTGAAGGATCAGAGTGTCTTCCGTCCTGTTCGGGCAACTGGAGTCCCAGTTTCTTGATCTTCCGAAACAGTGTACTCTTATGGATGCCCAGTTCCCGAGCGGCGGCGGTACGGCTAAAGGCGTTGCGTTGCAGAGCGTTCCCAATTGCTTGTGCCTCGAGCGAATCCCGCGCTGCCCTTATCTGTGTGGGATGTGCCTTCTTCGAGCGCCTGCCGATCAGTTCTTCGGGCAGATGCTCCAAAGTGATCGATCCTTCCTGGCACAGGATAAAAGCCCTTTCGATCGTGTTCTCCAGTTCCCGGATGTTTCCAGGCCAGTCGTAGCCCATCAGCAACGACAAAGCCTCAGCGGAGATGCCTGTGATGGAGCGTTTATGAATGGCATTGAAGCGTTGAATGAACTCACGCACGAGATCAGGAATATCTTCTTTTCGTCGGCGAAGAGGTGGCAACTCAAGACGAACGACATTGATTCGGTAGTAGAGGTCTTCGCGGAAACTACCCTGAAGCATTTGCGCGGACAGATCTCTGTTGGTGGCAACGATGATGCGGATATCCACCGCCTCTGTTTTGGTCGCTCCCAGGGGCTCGTAGGCGCGTTCCTGGATGACCCGCAACAGCCGAACTTGGAATGCCGGACTGACCTCTCCGATTTCATCCAGGAATAGCGTTCCACCATTGGCAAGGGCAAAACGTCCAGGTTTGTCCCGATCAGCTCCGGTGAAAGCGCCAGCCTTATAGCCAAACATCTCAGACTCCAACAACGTGTCCGGAAGCGCGCCGCAGTTGACAGCAATGAAGGGAGCATCTTTTCTCGAACTCAGTGAATGAATGGTTCTCGCCAAGAGTTCTTTTCCAGTACCCGTCTCCCCCAGAATCAAGACTGTGCTTGGACTGGCCGAAATCGCCGGAAGCACATCCAACATCCGTTGCATCAGCGGACTTCGGCTGAACAGATCACCAATCCGATGTCGTCCCTCCAACTCCTCACGCAAAGTCTCGACCTCGGACATATCTCGAAACGTTTCTGCACCACCAACGACCTTACCCTGATCATCTCGCAGAACCGCCGTAGAGACACTGATTGGAATGCGAGCTCCTTCCGCATCAATGATGTATCCTGTCTTGCCGATGATGGGCTTGCCCGTATCGAGCGTCTTGCGCAAAGCGCACTCTCTTTCGCACATGCTGCTGCGAAAAACCTCAGAGCACAGACGGCCTACGGCCTCATCTCTGGGGATTCCGGTGATGTCTTCTGCGGCTCGGTTGAATGAGGTCACACGCCATTGCTGGTCTACCGTGAAGACTCCGTCGGAAATACTCTCCAGAATGGCGTCCGTCGAGGTGGTCACAAGAGGGAGACCGTGTTTTCGTTTTCGCGATGTACCCATATTCATAGATGAACCATAGCATGCCTGATGCGAAAGACGAACGGCAAGTCTGGAGTCATCACCTATCTTGCGTGCTGCTCCCACGTTCGCACACTCTTTCGATGTAGGGCTGAAATTGCTGTCGCGCGCCTTCCTTCATGGTTCGCTCATAGAACCAGACGCCGAGTGCCCCCACGATGAGACCAACTCCCGCACCGCAAGCCAACACCAGTTCACTCCCACCCTGTGACAACTGATGCGCGACGAAGGCTCCCCCAAAAAAGGTAATCAGCGGCACGACAAAGACAATAAGAGTCGCTCTTACAAGAGCTTCCGATGAGCGTCCGATGACGACGCGATCTCCAACCGAAACGCCTATGGGATCATGCACCGTCAAGAACATCCCCTCTGGGCCGGACTTGCACAGGGTACAAGAATGACAGCGGTCCGTTCTTTGGAGAACGACGGTGACCTGGTCTCCCGAGATCTCTCGAACGACTCCTATTTCCTCAAGAGCAGGATTCTCCTTCATGATGGGATTACAATAGCACATTATCAAAGCCTTGGGATATATGGTATCCCTTGCATTGCCAACAATTTCTGAATGTTCTCTTGACATTGGGTTCCGAATTTGTTACATTCTCGTCAGGAATGTTCGAAAGAAGAGAGGTGATCGTTGGTATAACTTGGTGATTTTATTACTCCTCGCCACCGGCGAGCCCAGGATTAGGGATTGATCCATTCGAAATCTACCGCCAGGTAGAGACTTCTAAAAAATTTAGCTCATTGCGTGAGGGGACTGAACTGGTTCAGTCCCCTCGTTCATTTGTGTCTCTGTGAGTTGATCTTGCATCCCAGGATGAGAGCTGTTCTGTTGTCTGAATCCGTACCTATTTGCCATCCTCTGTTGACCATTGTGAGGATGAGTTCTAGTATCAGGCAATGGGGAAGCGATTGATCAGCGCATCGGTTCGACGATGCAGCGATACAAAGGAGGATCCTTCCCATGAAGACCTTATTCCTGATAGTTGTCGTTGGTCTGTTTCTCTGTGTCAGTATGTTCGCATCTGCAGAACAGGTGGAGACTTCTGTGGCACAGGTGCAGACATCTTTACGCGGGGTGGATGGTGTCGTAGACGCCTATGGCGGTTTGCATCTGGCTTGGATAGATGGTGGAACACTGCAATATGCCACTTCCTACGACGATGGAAAGTCCTGGTACCAATACAGTATCAACACACCACGAAATGGAACCTATGCCACTCGGATGGGGGGATTGCATCTGGCGATTGATCCTTGGGGCAATGCTTTCATGTTTACAAACGTCTATTTTGGCAACGCGGGCTATGGCCAGGAGTTCTTCTATAAGATCTATTGCATCACCAACGTCACGGGAGTCTGGCAGGAAGAGGTCGTTGTTGACTATCTGACGTATTTCTATCGGTATGATTCGGCTGGTGACTTCTATCTGAACAATCTCGCCAATCCTTTTGATGCTTTCTCCGATGCTCAAGGGAATATCCATCTTTTCCTGAGACATTTCGGGTGGTGGAGTTACGGAGGCGAGTTATTTGAAAAGGTTCGCTCGGCAGGATCAACGGGTGCATGGGGTGGCCTGACCAGCATTTGTCATATCTATCATCCCAACGTAGACTTCCAGTCCAGCATCTACGAGCAGGCAATCCAGACTTCGGATGGAGGAGCCGTGGTAATCGCCCTCAACCGAGACGGAAACACCAATACCAGTTTGCCGGTTCAGAATCAAAATCGCTTTGTCTACTACTTGGAGCGGGCTGCTGGTGGGGCCTGGTCGAACTATCAACCATTCAGCATTGGGGATAACTATGAGGGCTCCAAGGGTTTCATGAATATAGATGTGGATGAAGGCGACAATATTCACGTTCTCCATGTCCAGCCGGGATTTGCCAATCTTCTGTACACTCGAAATTGGGGCACCCCGGAATTGGTGGCAACAGTCCCGACTGCCAATGATCGGTTCAATACCTGTCTTTTGGACGCACAGGCCGATGGACTTCTGACTGTGGGCTACACGCTCTACAACACTGCGACCAGTTCCTACACACGCTATCCGAGTTTGATTGAGCGGGATGGCGCTGGACCATGGAGTCCTCCAGTGGCCTTTTCAGATCGCGTGCAGACGATGACGCCGGTGACAGGCGTGGCGCGGTTTGATACCTACCTTGGTGGTTCCTATGAAGGCCCGCTGAGATGGTTGTGTTGGGGTCCTGCAGCCTACCCGTTATCATTGGTCTACCTGCAGGATGAACCTCGGAAGCCGGAACCGGATTTTGAGATTAAGCTGGTAGATCCGGTTACTCTTTACACAGCGGGCGAACAGCCCCAGTTCCGAGTTACCGTACTGCCGAAAAACGGATTCAACCAGGAAGTCAATCTTTTCCTGCACAGCGAGTATCCACCCGCAAGACTGACTGCTGATACGGTGTTGCCTCCGGCGGTCACCACGGTTCTGGGGGAACAGATCCCCGAAGTAGGGGAGTCAACGGAATACCACATGTTTTTGACGGCGGACAGCAGTGACGGCAGGAAGTTCCGAGATCTCTTCATTCCCTACCAGATTTTCTATCCCATTGATGAGATGTCCGCTTTGTCTCTGAACTCGGGTCGCGAAACGATTCGAGTGGGAGAGACGCTGCCTCTTTCCGGGAGGCTTTTGCCTGGACTGGAACAACAGACCATCATGCTCAATGTTGAACGGACTGGCACGTCACTCGGTTCCACAGTCGCCTCCATCGTCAATGATGCTCTCACGAGGGAGAAGGGGTTCTTCTCCTGGGATTTTGTTGCCGATCAGCCAGGAGCGTACAGGATTACTGCGGGTTGGGAAGGCTCGGACAAATTCTCTGCTTCCCAGAGTGATCCTGTCTATGTTCAGGTTCTCCCAAAACAGTCAAGAATCTCATTGCGCGTTCCGTTTGAAGGAGACATTCAGGTGGGTACTGCGGTGCCCTTCGTCTGCCGAGTCAGTCCTGCGCCGCTGTTGGACAATGTCACAGCGGAGTTCGAGGCATGGTATGGAGTGCAGAACGGTATTCCTTCTGCAACCGAATCGAAGATTTTTGTTCTGGCACAGGGGCAATACAGTGGGACATTCACCCCGACCGTAGATGGCCTGGCGCAACTGCAGTGTCGCTGGCAAGGCGATGGAGAGCTATCAGAAGGTTCAGAGACGCCGCCGGTGGTTTTGTTTGTTGATCCTCAGAATGCATCAGGCCGACAGAAGACTTTGGCGTCGAGTATGGATCCCGGTGTCTGTGTCATTGCAGCGGGAGTTGCTTCGGATCAATTGCCAACCGGTGTTCGCGATTATCTGAACAACTTCTCTTACTCGGTGCTCTCGGGCAGGCGGTTCAGTCACGCTCGCCTGAAATACCTCAACGACGTGGCGCAACAGGATGTCACTTGGGATGGGCTCAATGATGATGTGGTTGACATCGTTCAATCTTCGGCATCTGCTGTCGAACAGGCATTGAATGAGGTTGCACCAACGCTTGGAGCAAGTGCCCCCGTGAACTTGTTCCTGGTCGCTGATCGAGGAGAAGGCAACGAGTTGCTGATGAATGACGGAAGCCGTCTGGGCGCTGCTGCTCTCAATGCACAGATCACCAGTCTTTTCGGAACAACCCGGGATATTCGTATCATTGTTGAAGCGTCTAACTCGGGCACCTTTGCCCAGTCGTTGAGCGCTGCCAATCGAACCGTCGTCTGCTCAGCAAAATCCGAACGCGCTTCCTTTGCTTCAGGTGGCCTGCTCTCGTTCTCCCAACTCTTCTGGACAAATATCCAATATGGTTGGCATGTCAAGAAGAGCTTTGAACAGGCGCGGGACTATCTGCGCGCTGTTTTTGGATATTACGGCGCACCGACGCCATCGCTCATTGCCTCCAGTTCCTACCCACCGGAGTATCAGTTCTTCGGTGTTTCCACCGATGCCGTAGACATGCTGCCACCCGATATTGACACCATCTTCACTCCCACTGCGGTAGAGCGTCCGGCGACGGTGCAGATTTCCGCCAAGGTGTTCGATGACATCGGAGTCCACGGAGTCAGCGCTGCTGTTCGGAAGCCTGACGGGACGACTGTTTCGGTTCCGATGTTGCTACAGGACGGAACAACCTATGCTGCCCAACTGGATGAGACGGTGGTCTCAGAGTTGGGGATCTACCTGGTCACGATTGTTGCCATAGATGAAGCCAGAAACGCATCAGAGCCTCGATCGTCGGAGATCGTTGTGTTCAACTCGGCGGATCTCAATGGGGATGGCCGTATTGATGCCAGCGATCTCTGTCTTCTCATTGCGGAGATGGAGAACCCGACTGGATTCTTTGATATCGTTTATGACGGGAAGCTTGACTCTCTCGATCTTCTGGAACTGTCCCGAAGATGGACGCCCTGACCAAGCGATTCAGATTACTCAGGAGCCTCACGCGCATGCCCAAAGCGATTGGATTGGTTTCCGGAGGGCTGGACAGCGCCCTTGCCGGGCGACTCATGAAGGATCTGGACGTGAAGGTCACGCTCCTTCATCTAAAGCACGTTTTCCAGCACCGTTCCAGGGGAACCTCCCTCTCCCAACTGCTTGCAGAAAGCCTTCAGGTTCCTCTCATTGAACAGGAAATATCCGAAGACCTCTTGAGCGCTGTCTGTTCCCCTCGTTTTGGACATGGGAAGAATCTCAACCCCTGCATTGATTGCCATGTGCTGATGCTCAAGAAGGCGCGTATCGAGATGGAGCGAATCGGCGCCGACTTCATCTTCACCGGAGAGGTGCTCGCGCAGCGTCCCATGTCGCAGCATCGGGGCTCTCTGAATCAGGTGGAGAAACAAGCGGGAGTGAAGGGAATTCTTCTTCGGCCTTTGAGTGCCAAACTACTTGAGCCCACGCCCATGGAAACATCAGGGATGATTGATCGGGAGAAACTGCTCGATCTTTCCGGCCGTTCTCGCACCAGGCAACTGCAACTGGCTCAGCAATGGGGCGTTGAGCATTTTGGGACACCGGCAGGCGGTTGCCTGTTGACGGATCCAGAATTCACCAAGCGCCTTGAAAAGACGCTCGAGCGAGGCTGCCCTTCTGTGGCGGATGCCGATCTTCTTCGTTACGGGAGGCATTTTCTTCTCGATGACAACACCAAGGCAGTTGTGGGGAGGGACTCTGCAGACAACGATGAGATAGAGAGCCTGGCATGCGAGGGAGACATCTTTCTGTTTAGCGAATCGCCACCGGGTCCCCTGGTGCTTCTGCGCGGCACGAGGTCTGAGGGGAATCTGCGGCTGGCTGCGTTGCTGCAAAAACGCTACGGCAAGGCGCGAGACAGAGAATCATTGCGGGTTTCCTTTCGACCGGTCGGAAGTGAACAGGTCTCACACATCGAAGCCCAGGGAAGCCTCTCCGAGGAATCTCTCGACCAGATGCGGATATGATTCATTCCCATTCGCCGTATCAGCAAGCCATGGAAATGCAGCAGAGTCTGCGAGAGAAGATCGTACTCCGCGACACATTTGATCTGCGGGGAATACGGTTTGTTGCTGGTGCGGACCTGTGTTTCGCGAAGGAAGCAGATATCGGCTTTGCGGTGATCCTGGTTTTGTCTCTTCCAGAGATGAAGATTGTCGAGCAGGCCAGTGCGGTGGGAAGGATTTCATTCCCTTACATTCCAGGGCTTCTTTCCTTTCGGGAGCTTCCTTTGTTGTGTGAAGCGTACGACAAGTTGCAGTGCAAACCGGATGTACTGATCTGCGATGGTCAAGGTCTCGCACATCCGAGGCGCTTTGGCCTGGCGTGCCACCTCGGACTTGAACTGGACGTGCCAACCGTCGGCGCTGCCAAGAGCAGGCTCGTCGGGGAGTATACGGAACCCGCCTCACCGCGAGGCTCACACAGCGCTCTGATTCATCAGGGAGAACGGGTTGGCGAAGTTGTTCGGACGCGGGATCGGGTCAAGCCTATGTTCATCTCGCCAGGTCACAAAGTAGGATTTGAAACCGCCGTGGAACTTGTGCTGCGCCTCACGCCCCGATACCGAGTTCCCGAACCTACGCGGCAGGCGGATCAGCGAGTCGCTTGCCTGAAACGTGATTGGCTTGCTCAAAGGGCAAAAAATGCTATCGTATGAGAAGAAGAAAGGAGCGCTATATGCCAGACATTATCAGCTTAGGTGAAGCGCTTGTTGATTTTGTTTCCACCGTATCCGGTGTTTCTGTCAAGGATGCGCCAGCATTTGAGAAAGCGCCGGGAGGTGCGCCCGCAAATGTTGCTGCAGGGTTGGCGAAATTGGGGGTTTCCGTCGGCTTTGCCGGCAAAGTGGGTCAGGATGCCTTTGGTCTTTGTTTGAAAGAGACTCTGGAGCATTGGGGCGTAGATACGCATGGACTGATACTCGATTCCGCATGTCGAACAACACTTGCCTTTGTGTCTCTGACAGCTGATGGTCAGCCGAGTTTCGCATTCTATCGAAATCCCGGCGCGGACATGATGCTGACACCAGATGAGATTGATCCCGAATGGATTGGCACTGCGAAGATTCTCCATTTCGGTTCGATTTCTCTCCTGGATGCTCCTGCCCGTGACGCGACACGAACGGCAATAGCACAAGCCCGACGTGGCGGTGCGCTGATCTCCTATGATCCGAATTTGAGACCCGCACTCTGGAGCGATCGGCAGTCTGCTTTCTCTTTCATCCGTGAGGGGATGGAGCAGGCGGAAATTGTCAAGATGAGCGAAGAAGAGCTCATCGAGATTCAGTGTGCGTCCGACACTCGCCAAGGCATGGAACAGCTCATGAAACAGGGCAAGATAGCGGTCTTTGTGACGAGAGGGGCTGAAGGCTGCTGTGTTCGATGTGCTGAGGGCTTTGCAGAGCAACCGGCGATGAAGGTTGATCCGATTGACACCACTGGTGCGGGAGATGGTTTCGTCGCGGGTGTTCTGTCAAGAGTTTTGCAGTCATTGAAGGAAGGTTCGGATCCACACCGGTTGCCCTTGGACTGGTGGCGTGAGACAGCCCGATTTGCCAATACGGTGGCGGGCTTGAGCATCGGAAGCAAGGGAGCTATTCCCGCCCTGCCGACACTTGAGCAAGTCCAACGGGCCTTGGGTCAATAACGGAGAAGCAGGATCTGTCCGTTGTTTTTGTGGTGCAGGCATCTTGCCTGCATGGAGTCAGCGCAGGCTGGAAGCCCGCACCACAATCGAGACGGACAGGATAACGGAGAATCAGCAAATGCCACTGACAGGGATGCGTGTTCTGGTCACCGGAGCCGGTGGTTTCCTGGGAAGCCATCTGACAGAGAGCCTCATCCAGAAGGGAGCCTCAGTTCGTGCGTTTCTTCGGTACACGTCGCAGCGGCAGGTCGGCAATCTCGCCTTTCTTCCCGAAGAGATTCTGAAGGAATTGGATCTCTATTTTGGGGACATCCGTGATGCGGATGCCGTTCTGAACGCAGGCCGCAACTGTGCTGCGATTCTGCACCTTGCCGCCAACATCGCCATCCCCTATTCCTACGCTCATCCAGGTGACACCGTGGCAAGCAATGTCATAGGCACATTTAATGTGCTCACTGCGGCCAAGGCACTCAATACGCGGAGAGTGCTTGTGGTGTCTTCATCGGAAGTCTACGGAACTGCACGAACCGAACGCATCAGTGAGCAACACCCTCTTCAGGCGCAGTCGCCCTATGCTGCGTCGAAAATTGGAGCCGAAAAACTGGCTGAGTCTTTTCATC
>JAKQFZ010000034.1 GCA_029558215.1 Candidatus Omnitrophota bacterium | reverse complement strand
AGGGAGAGGCGAAATACCCTCCTTCGATAAGGAGCATCAAAGGGGGATTCTCCATAGAACAACTGATTGGTCCTACAATATCCAGGCGCCTCGCACGCGTATGGCTAACGCACCGTTCAATGTGATGAAAATGCAGTAGGGGTGAATTCTCATTCACCCCTACTGCTCAAGCGAAGAAAGCATACAAGAATCGAATTCTTGACGTGTGCACTCAGTGCGCTTAAGTTCGAACAAGGCGAGTCACAGTCGCTGCCTAACACCCTTGATTGACTCTCAAGACAGTTGCTACGAGCCAAGGTCCACTAATCCGCTAGACCTTTCTTTTGACTCCTGATGATGTCTCCCAGCGACACTGTCCCATTGGACGGATCATAGAGAAGCTCGACAGTAAGGAAACTAACGTTAGCTGTCTGGTCAGGCCCAGCCGAGGAGAACTTCCAAACGCCAAACAGGTTCATACCGGTGCGGCACTCGTTCGCACCTCCCCACCAGTGGCGTCCCGAGTAGTCGGGACCAGATATCCCTGGCCAAAGCCCAAGGTCTGCCTCGTAATTGATGTATCGATACCGATTGCCAAGCGGGTAAATGTTGCTCGGAAAGACAAGGTGTTCCCTGAAGGGATCGTTCAAACTAGCTGAGCTGATGTACTTTATGGGTGTCGTCAGCTGTTTGGTCAGGTACCACGGCCATCCGTTCTCGTAATCGTCCGGATACTCATTGTTGTCAACAGCATAGGATTCAAGTCCCGTAGCCACCGTCTGCATCTCTGCCTTAGCACGCGCAACCTTCGCTCGCACCTGTGCCAAAAGGAAATTCGGGATGGCGATCGCCGCCAAAATTCCAATGATGGCAACAACAATCAAAAGCTCAATAAGCGTGAAACCTCTTTTCTTCAAATCTCTCACCTCCTTTTCTAAGCGGTCAGGAAGTGATTCCTGACGTCGCGGTTATCGAGAATAGCTGATGGGTCTGGTGACCCATCCTACCAATCTGGACATCCAAATTACGGGGACATTCCAGACTCCATTGGTCAAGTATCTTAACCGGTTCACTGCGGCTTGTCAAAAAGTTTGCTGCCCGCATGAAGCGAATCGCGTGGAAGAGAAGATAGAAAGAGCGCCGGAAGATCCAGAATGAATCTCGTGCGGCGCTCTATGAGTCTGAACGAATGTTACGGTTTCGGATACTGACCTGAGGCACTTCTCTGAGTGCGGAAAATATCCCCGCGGCTCACAACTCCGTTGGTTGGATCATAGGGATACCACAACGTGTAGATGGAACAACCATACGGGTTTGGACTGTAATAGTTCGCAACTCGGTCCGGCCCTGAAGATGATACGCACCACTCACCGGTCGTTCTTTGTTGCGCTGTGTAGTAGACAGGCAAGTTGAGAATCTCAATCCAGATCTCTTTGTGATTCAGGTATCTGTATCTGGTGTAGTCGTCATCTGTGAAGTTGGCACCGTCGGGAGCGTCAGACGCTCTAGATGAACTGGCGTCCAGTTGATCTCTGAATGGATCTCTCATGGAGCCGGCATCCACCTTCTTAATGTAAGAAACCGGAGTGGTCAGATCGTTAGGAAGGTAGTCATGCGCCCGTCCATCACCAACACGATGACCACAGGAAGGATACTCATTATGGTCAACCCGATAAGACTCCAGCGCTGTCGCAACCGTTTGATGGTCGGCTCTGACCTTGGCGACCTTGGCTCTCACCTGTGCCATCAGGAAATTCGGGATGGCGATTGCCGCCAGAATTCCAATGATGGCAACAACAATCAAAAGCTCAATAAGCGTGAAACCTCTTTTCTTCAAATCTCTCACCTCCTTTTCTGTGCCGTCAGGAACAGCTATCCGACGGCGTCGTGATAAAGACAACTGATGGGTCACGACCCATCCTACGCGCCCCTCTCAAGCAGGAATACACAAAAATTCCCAAACTCCAATTCGCTAAGTATGTTACAGACTTTGTGAATGGTTGTCAAAAAAAAGTACATGCGGTTGTGGCGATATGTTGAGAGCATGTCCTCAGACATGCCGTTCAGGTCGGCTGATTCAATGTGCGGTCATATCAACTTTGCCACATGGTCGTGCAATGCCCTGACCGCCTCAAGGATTGAAGCCCGATCCAGAGGGATCTCCGACGCATTCCCGGGCATACAAAACCTTCCCTTCTCGAAGCGCCCGAGCCACGACATGGTTCAACGAATCTCGAAGAGTCTTCACTTCTTCTCGGTCGAAGACCAGGATATCTGTAGGCACAGGGATTCGCTCCAGCGCGCGGCCCAACCTGGCCATCTCTCGGTAGCGACTGTGGCTCTTGCCAAAAGACTGTGCTTCAATGACAAGCAAGTCCACATCGGAACGCGGGGTCGCATCGCCTCGCGCGTGGGAGCCAAATAAGATGATCTGTTCAGGTTGTGCGGCTGAAATCAGCCTCTCAACGATATCCTGAAGTACATCCTCTATGTCAGCTTTCATTGATTGCCCTATCGAGTAATTAAGGTTCTGGGTGAAAAGAAGGTCAAGCAATAATCCTTCTGCTCGCCGGAACCACTCAACAATCCTCACCGGGCTTTCCCTAGCCAGGTTGTACCCCAACAAAGCCTGCGTCCGTTCGGCCAAGCGATTTCTTTGTACTCCCGTGCGGACAGGGAGTCAAGGGGAAAGCGCCACCAGTGTGAGACAAATAAATACTTGCAGACTCTCGGACAGGGGTGTAACCTATCAGTGGATGCCAGAATGACGACCATGAAAAATGGAGGTGTCACAAGGGAAGGCCAGATAGCCTTCAGAGAGCAAAGCGGTTACCGATGGCTCTTGACGAAACAATTGTTTCGCAATAGTGCGTCTCCAGCGGTCAACGCGCTGCACACATGGGATTGACACAAGGGGAAGGCCAGATAGCCTTCATTGAAAGCAGTGCTTTCACCAAGCGTGTATCTCCAGTCTCAGCTTCGCTGATCCGAGGGAATCGCCAAAAGGGGAAGGCCAGATAGCCTCCAAGGAACCGAACGGTAACGACGGCTCATCATCGAACGCGGGTTTCGATAAATCGGATGGCACCTTCGCCGTCATCCAGGCACCAAGCGAGGAGGTGTGACTAGTTTCGATTCGTTCGTTCGCAGGTCTCCATGAGTTTTTGTTCATGGAGAGTAGATTGAGATGACCCCTGGCTGAGTTGTTGCATCGCAGCGACCGCAGGGGTCACTTCTTTCAGGGCCGTGAGTTTGCTATCATTGGGACAACGAGCGAGTGTATCGCGACACTTGGAGAGACCGGAGCGTATGACAAAAGCAGCCAAGATACAGATGGAACAGGTGACCGAGTTTGAATGGCGCATTCCCGCAACAGGGGGTATGCGAGTTGAGGGGCGCGTCTTTGCGTCGGAAGTGATGCACGACAAGATTCTGGCAGATAACGCGCTCGCACAGGTGAGC
>JAKQFZ010000033.1 GCA_029558215.1 Candidatus Omnitrophota bacterium | reverse complement strand
GACAAATCCCCCCTTGATCCCCCCTTGTTAAGGGGGGCATGACCGTTCTTACCCCCCTTCGGTAAGGGGGACAGGGGGGATTCTAGCGAGAGCAGGAAGTCTCTGTCAGCAGGACGGCAGATGCCTTCGTGGGTGGAACTGCTGCTGCTCCTTTCCATCATGGCGGTCGCCGCTTGGTTTCGGCTTCACCGGATCTTGGAGATTCCCGCCGGTTTCTTCGTTGATGAGTGTCATCAGGCGTATGAAGCAGTTCGAGTCATGCGTGGGGAGCTCCGAGGCGCTTTTCGAACCGGTTGGTATCAAGTTCCAACACTCTACTTCTACTACGTTTCAGTCTTTTTCAGGATTCTAGGGATTTCTGTCTGGGTGATGAAATTCAGTACGGTTTGTTCAGCAGTACTGACGATCATTCCCCTGTATCTTCTTGCACGTCAATGGTACGGCAAGGGCATTGGCTTGACGCTTGCCGGATTTCTAGCGACCAACCGATGGCACTTGACTATGAGTCGTTGGGGTATGGTCGAGGTGCTGCCGCCACTTCTTGGAACCGCAGCGATCTACTTCATGGTCCGTGGCGTGTCAAAAGGCTCCGAGTTTCCTTTACCCCTGCGCTTTCGGAATGAAGATCCACCGGAAGGGTGTGACGATTGCTCGTCACCACTGCCCTCGATTTGGGCTCGCCTGGTTTTCTTCTTCCTGTCTGGCACGATGCTCGGTCTCGGTCTCTATACCTATCTGGCGGCGAGGCTGTTGCCCCCTGTGTGTGCATTCTTCATGATCTTCGTCATGCTGACGCGGAAAAGATCTGTTCGCTCCTACGTATTGGCATGTGTTGTTCTGGTTGTGGCATTTTGCATTGTTTTTGGTCCACTGGCGCTTCATTTCCAAAAGTATCCGAATGAGTTCTCGAATCGAACCAATGAGATCAGCATTTTTGAGGACTCTGAAGGGAAATTCGTCTGGCAGCCCGTTTGGACGTCCATCCAGAAACATCTGCTTATGTTCAACTACAGGGGAGATACGAATGGGAGACACAATCTCCCGGGCGAGCCAATGTTCAGTCATGGACTCTCTATGCTCTTCGTCTTGGGTCTGTTCCTGTGCATTGGTCGCATGGACAAGCCGTGGCGGATGCTCTTGCTCATCGCCTTTTGCTTCACGATGGCCGGTGGGGCATTCAGTTCTCTGCGCGAGGCACCTCAGGCGTTTCGGACTCTGACCGTTGTGCCTGTTGCTCTCCTCATCGCTGGAGTTTTTGTAGACAGCGCCAAGAGATTTCTTCAAGAGACGATACAATGTCCGGGCGGGCGTCTTTCGTGGATATGCATTGTTGCCGGATGGCTTGTTCCTGTAGGTCTTCTTGGGTGGTCCTCAGTACAGGATTTTGACACATACTTCCATAGACAGGGCCTGAGTCCTGAAGTCACCGTTCACTACAACATGGAGGCGACGTTTGTTGCGCGGCGTCTGACCGAGATGAAGAGGGACGACACGATTTACTTGTTTGAGGGCTATCAGGCGAACTCCATCTGCCAGTTTCTCAACCATGACGCGACGAACCACTATCGCTTCAAGAGAATTATCCATCTGCCTCTCTTTCCGTTTGAAGAAGGTGACATTTTCATTTTTGGACCACCACGCTGGGACTATCTTGAGAAGGTGTTGAAACTGTTCTATCCGAATTCCACGATGACGAGAAAACTGGATCCTCACAACGGTGGACTGATGTATCTTGAGTTTCATATTCCGAAGTCCGACTGGAATCAGGTTGCTGGAGCGCGATGGGAAGTCCGGGACGCATCGAGTGACAGCGTTCTGTCAACCCGTGTCGTCTCGCAGATGGGTGTTTTGCCTGACTACGCAAAGGAGACTCTTGGCACTGATGCTGAACGGGCTCTCTCTTACCGATTCATTGCTAACCTTTTCTGTCAGAACTATCGTGAGTACAACTTCTCTGTCCTGAAACAGGCGGGAAGTGGCGACCGTGGCGGAGAAGAGATCTCAGTCCTGTTCAACGGTTC
>JAKQFZ010000021.1 GCA_029558215.1 Candidatus Omnitrophota bacterium | reverse complement strand
TCTCACGTTTGAGTTGAACTTGATGTTGCACTTGGCCATAAACGCTTCGATCAAGAGCGGAATATCCTCAGGACGCTCACGAAGGGGAGGCACCCTTAACGTTATGGTCGCCAGGCGGAAATAGAGATCTTCCCGGACATTGCCGAGGCTCTTCTCCAAATCCCGATTGGTGGCGGCGATGATTCGGATGTCAACGTGAATCTCCTTGAGACTTCCGAGTCGTCGAAACTCGCCCGACTCAAGAAATCGAAGCAATTTGGGCTGAAGATCCGGGGGCATCTCACCAATCTCATCGAGAAACAGTGTGCCCCCATCTGCTTCCTCCAGCAGTCCACGTTTCATCTGTCGGGCATCGGTGAAAGCACCCTTTTCGTGACCGAACAACTCGCTTTCGAGAAGGTCTCGCGGGCACGCCGCGCAGTTGATCGTCTTCATCTTCTCTTTGGGTCGCTTTGAGAGGTTGTGGATAGCGCGCGCCACCAGTTCCTTTCCGGTTCCACTCTCACCGAGGATGAGAACGGATGATGGAGACGGCGCAACACGCTTTATCAGGTCAAACACCTGCATCATCTGGGGACTCTCGCCAACGATATTCTCCAAGCCGTATCGTTGCTCCAACTGTTCCGTGAGGTCTTTGTTGCGTTCGACTAGAGCCTTCTTCTCAAGCGCTTTTCGAAGACTGAACAGCACCACTTCGTTGTTGAAGGGTTTGAAGATATAGTCCTCAGCTCCGGCCTTGATCGCCTCAAGGGCAGACTGGGCGCTTCCGTATGCTGTCATCATCACCACGTAGATCTCTGGAGCGAGTTCCTTGATGCGTTTCATCAATTCGATGCCATCCATGCCTGGCATTCGAACATCCGACAGAACAACGTCGTAGTTCTCCTCTGCAAGGGCATGAAGTGCATCCTCGGAAGATGAGGCACTGCTGACGTGGTATCCCTCGGCCTGCAGCACCTTCGTCAAGATGAGGCGCATGTTCGGCTCATCGTCTACTATGAGAACGGATCCCTTTGTCTTCATGTCAGACTACCCAGCAACTCCTTCATCTTTCCCGCAACATCATTGCTTCGCACCAATGATTCACCCACCAAGATGGCATTTATACCCGCAGCGGCAAGTCTCTGCACCTCGCCATAGGAGCGAATTCCGCTCTCTGCCACCACAATACTGCTTGATTCGATGCGACTCTTCAATCGGAAAGATGTTTCCAGATCAACTTCGAAGGTCTTGAGATTTCGATTGTTTATTCCGATCAGATCTGCACCCAGTTCCAATGCGATATCCAACTCGCACTCATCATGAACTTCAACCAGCGCATCCATCTGGAATTCTCGGACGTGGTGCATCATGTCCGCGAGAAGATCCTTTTGTAGAAAAGCGGCGATCAACAACACCGCATCCGCCCCCAGTGCTCTGGATTCAGGGATCTGAAGAGGATGCAGAAGGAAATCCTTTCGGAGCAGGGGCAGTGAGACGTGCTGTCGTACCTGTTTCAGATAGTCCGGACTGCCAAGGAAGAAATGCTGCTCGGTCAGAACGGAGATGGCGGATGCACCAGCCTGCTCATATTGAATTGCCAGCGTGACCGGTTCAAAGTCCGCTTTCAGAAGACCTTTTGAAGGGGAAGACTTCTTGAGTTCAGCAATCACAGCCAGGGGCTTCTTGTTGGTAAGGCAGTTGCGGAAGCCACGTGTCGGACTGACCTGTGATGCACTCTGTGCCAGTTGCTCATAGGAATACGAGGCCTTGAGGAGATCTATCTCAAGACGCTTGCGGGCAAGTATCTGTCCGATGATCTCTGTAGGTCTCAACTGGCGTTGCTCCTGGTGATGAGTTGTTGAAGCTTCTCGCGGGCAGAACCGGATGCGACGGATTTCCTGGCGACTTCAATACCTTCTCGCATGTCTTCAGCTTTTTTGCCCACCACGATAGCCGCGGCGGCATTCAGGACAACCAGATCAAGACAGGGAGACAGCTCATTGTCGAGTATCCTTCGAGTGATCGCGATATTCTGGTTGACGTCTCCCCCAAGGAGATCTCGCGAATTCGCGTAGGGAACACCCAGATCCTTTGGGTCGAGAGTCCATAAATGGATCGAGCCATTCTTTGCCTCGGCGATCTTGGTCGGTCCCGTGCTGGATATTTCGTCGTAGCCACCGTATCCATGAACAACCATGGCGTGCTCGGAACCCAGCAAGCAAAGGACTTCTGCCAAGGGTTCGACCAGAGTCTCGTCAAATACTCCCATCAACTGAGCCTTTGCATTGGCAGGGTTTGTGAGAGGCCCCAAGACGTTGAAGATTGTTCTGATGCCCATCTCACGTCTAGGCCCGATAGCATGCTTCATGGCTTGGTGGAGTTTCGGAGCAAAAAGAAAACCGATGCCAATAGTCTTGATGCACTCAGCAACCTGCTCGGGAGCAAGATCGAGATTGACACCGAGTCCAGCAAGAAGATCCGCGCTTCCACAGCGACTGGATGCAGCCCGATTCCCGTGTTTTGCGATACTGACCCCTGCACCGGCTGCAATAAAAGCCGCGAGGGTAGAAACATTGATTGTGCCTTTGGCGTCTCCCCCCGTTCCACAGGTGTCCACTACGAAGAGATCTCCCACGTCCACGGGCGTTGCGTGTTCCCGCATAGCTCGGGCTGCGCCAACGATTTCCTCGGGCGTTTCTCCCTTCATGCGCAGGGAGACAAGATAGCCTGCAATCTGGGCAGGTGTTGCCTCGCCGTCCATGATGATAGTCATCGCCTCGTGAGACTCCTGAGCACTCAGTGACTGATTTGAGACGACTTTCTTCAAGAAGGGGATCAGAGATTCCATCAGTCGGTGTCCTCCAAAACGCGCAGTACTTATGTATGAATGCATTGTGACGGGAATACTCTCAGTACGTCAAGCCAGAAGTTTCGTCTCTTTCGAGGCAATGCAAGAGCAAGAACAAGATCGGCTGACAGGATTCGTTGCATCAGCGCATGGGTGGCTTGCTCAGTCTAGTCTTGCAGATGCCGTAGAAGTAGAAGAACAAACCGGAGAACAACATCACCCACACCGCTTCAGATGTTGGATGCAGAATCACGCAAACGATGGAACAACTGAAAAACAGGCCACCAACGATCTTTGCCCCATAGCGATGGAAGATGATTACCGAGGCAAGAAGCGCCCAAATTGCAGCACCAAGCGTGACACGACCCAGGATAGGCGAGAACGAGAATTCAATCATGGAGTTCCACCTGTATTCGCCTCAATCCGCTGCCCAGCTTTTGGTTCCGTTCCAGCCCTCAATCGCTGAATGTTCGAACGATGCCGCCACAGAACCAGAAAAGAAGCCAGAACAATGGCTCCGAGTGTCCACGGCCCCACTGCAACATATCTGGTGGCTCCGACTCCTTCACCGTTCGTTGCAGCGTGGGATACCAGACGGATCAGAAAACTCACGATTCCTGCCGCGAGAAGCCCTATAGCACCACTTATGGAAGCCAAAGAAATGTATCTTCCCAGTGCCAGAACGATCAGAAAGACAATAAGGGCAGCGCCTGCCGCCAGAGGTGCCAGTGCAAAAAACACTCCAGCGCTCGTGGCAACGCCTTTCCCCCCTCGGAAGCGCAGGAAAACCGTATATGTGTGGCCTACTATGGCGGACACGCCGGCAAGCACGCACACAGATTCCTGCATATCCAGCCAGACGGGAATCATGACAGCCAACGCTCCTTTGGCAATGTCAAGAAACAGAACAATGACGAAAGCGGTTTTGCCCAGAACTCGAGCTGCATTTGTTGCCCCCACATTGCCGCTTCCATACTTGCGGATGTCAATTCCTCTCAACCACTTACCGTAGAGAAAACCTGTGGGGATGGAACCAAGAAGGTATCCGATGATTGGTAAGATGAAAAATCGAGCCATCAAATCCTCCCATCCCGAAACAGAACTGCTCCAACTTGATCAGTAACATATCCAAAGAGGGCAGATATTTCAACAAAACCAGCTCGATTTCGCACCAATAAATGTTCGCAAATTGCCTTACTGGGTTGAAAAGGCAGAAAAGGGGTGCTATTTAGCATGGAGAACAGTCGTAGATTGTCTGAAGTTCGGCCTTGGCACCAATCGCCCATCTTCGAGGAGGGATCATGATTCTGAGCACTCTCATTCTGGCGACCGTCGGCATTCTGATCGGTTGCATTCCCGCATCCTGCGAGAGCAATGTACCGAAGGAACTCTATGGAACGGACGCTTTGGGTCGGACGATGCCTGAGCGTTTTGAAGTGCGACAGTTTCGAGGGGATCGGTTCGTGGGCATATTCTACTTCCTCTGGCTCAATATGGACGCGATCCATGATGTCTCACGTATTCTCAAGGAGCATCCTGACGCTGTTCAGACCTGCGCTTCTCCTCCCTGGGGTCCGAGACACACATTTCATTTCTGGGGTGAACCACTCTTTGGGTACTACCGGAGTGAAGATCCCTGGGTTCTCCGCCGCCATGCAGCATTGCTTTCCGATGCGAGTGTTGATTTCCTCGTGTTCGACACGACGAACGCTTACATTTACGAGAAGGTGTTCATGAAACTGTGCGAGGTCTTCGATCAGCAACGTCGCATGGGAGTGCATGTGCCCCAGATATGTTTCATGGTGAATACAAAGGCCGGGGAGACGGCGCAACAAGTCTACGAGAAGCTGTACAAGCCAGCCCTGTATCCCGAACTCTGGTTTCGTTGGCACGGAAAGCCACTCATGCTGTGCGATCCTGAGGAGGCCTCAGACGAGATCAAAGACTTCTTCACCTTGCGAAAGGCGCATTGGCCTTTCGAACTGGTGGATACCCACAATGCATGGCATTGGGAAGCCACTTACCCTCAGGTCATCTCCTACGATGCTGACCCAACAAAGCCTGAGCAGATCAATGTTTCCGTTGGACAGAATCTGCATCAGGATGACGGACGAGTCGAGATGATGAGCACAGGCCATGCCCGCGGCCGAAGTTTTCACGGTGGCAGACTCGATGATCGGCCTGAATCATGGAAATATGGCTTTAACTTCGAAGAACAATGGTCGCGTGCCCACAACGTGGATTCCGAGATCGTCTTCGTGACTGGCTGGAATGAATGGGTTGCCATGCAACTGAGCAACGAGGGACATGCCGTGTTCTGCGATCAGTTCAACCTGGAGTTCAGTCGGGATGTTGAGATGATGAAGGGTGGATATGGCGACAATTACTACATGCAGATGGCAGCCAATATACGCCGTTTCAAAGGAATGCCACCTGCCCCAAAGTACTCTGCCCCCAAGAGCATAGACATTTCAGATTCCTTTGAGCAGTGGGATGACGTACTTCCTGAATATCGAGACCATACTATGGACACAGAACCGAGAGACCATCCAGGCTGCGGTGGTTTGCACTACACGGTTGATACGGGACGCAATGACTTTCAGACTCTCAAAGTGACCTACGACGCGCACAAACTCTATTTCCATGCCAAGACAAGGAATAGGATCACTCCGAGTACAGACCCGAATTGGATGTGGCTCCTGATTGACGTTCGGGGAGACGGTCTGCCCGACTGGGAGGGTTTCAGCTTCATTGTGAATCGAGATAGATTGAGCGGGAATGAGTCCTCCGTTGAGATATGCACCGGTGGCTTTGAGTGGAAACCTCTGGGCAGGGCAGACTTCCGTTGCGAAGGAGATCAGATTCACATCGCCGTTCCCAGGTCGCTCCTGCGTATCGGGAGCAGTCCATTTGTGATTGAGTTCAAATGGTTTGACAACGTTAGAGAGCCTGGAAACATACTTGACGCCTATGTGAATGGGGATACTGCACCCGATGGACGTTTTCGGTATCGCTTTGAGGCGTTCTGAGACTACGTTTCGGTGAGGGAAAGAGAAGCAGCGGACTGACCGATCAGTCCGCTGCCTTCGTTTGAGCCGATTGTGTTGGGGAAGATATCCCCCAAGTTCAGCATTTGCTAGTTTGGAGTGAATTTCACTCCGTCGGCAATGATTGCCTTGCTTGCTTGCGCGGGTCCATTGTTGAGTTGGACGTAGCCTGCAGTACCTGAGGCAAAGTTGAACGTTCCCAAGAGCACCCATGTTCCACCATTGATCGTCTGGTTCACGTCAATAGTCTGGTTGCCACCATTATAGTACACCGTGTACGGGGCGTCCGTCGCTCGGTTGCTTCCCGATCGGAACATGACGTAGACCTTGTAACTTCCCGCTGCCGTCAGGTTGGGAGTCCATTTTGCCCAAGCAGTCGAGGCACCTGTTGTGCTGTTTGCCCAGTCGTAATCGCCGTTGAGTGCGTAAGATGTACTGCATGTTGAGTATGACCAAGTGCCGCTCTTCGTATATCCGGAATCACCGTCATCAATAATGCGCTCGACAGGCGTTGTTGCAGGAGTTGGTGTTCGTGTCGGTGTGTTTGTAGGTGTATTTGTTGGCGGTTGTGTCGGTGTATTCGTTGGAGTCCGAGTTGGAGTGTTGGTCGGAGTCCTCGTCGGTGTATTGGTTGGCGTATTCGTTGGGCCTGCTGGTGAAGCGAGTTCGAGTTTGACTGCATCGGCAATAACGACCGAAGCGCCCGCCGGACCGTTGTCGAGTCGAATGTATCCGGAGCTGCCTGAGGCAAAGGCATACGTTCCAAGAAGAACCCA
>JAKQFZ010000019.1 GCA_029558215.1 Candidatus Omnitrophota bacterium | reverse complement strand
TATGGCGTTGTCACCTCGGATCGTAGGTGACGTAAAAGATTCTGCGAACAAGCAAGTATCCTGGCGGAAGCCAGGTCGTTCCGGCGGAACCCAGGCAAGTAGCTCAGCGACCGTGAGGTCTCTGAGAAGCCCCTCCGTTCACGGATGGGAGGTTCACCGAGCTGTCCGCATCGTTAGCCGCAGTAGCACGTCGACTGCACAAGCGGCATCGTTTCGCGATCTATGATTCGCTGTCCTCGGCAAGTTTGGTAAGTCCGGCGTCTGTGATACGAACAACGTTTTCAACGACGGACACGAGATTCAGCGACTTCAGTTCGTGGAAGTCGTGGCTCCGTTGCGGTTGATTTAGGTAGCTTGGTATATAAAATCCACGTGGATCAGAGGACTCTTTCAATAGCGCAAGTAGGCGCTTGCCGAGGGGTTGCGCCAATTTTAGCGCACGTTCTGCCTCCAGAACGGCGTCGTTCGCGCGTCGCACCTCGTCACAGATCTCTTGCCAATGTTTGCGCGCAGCGTCAGCCAAATCGGACAATCCTTGTTGTTTGGCTTTGAGATCGGCGACTTCCCTCTTGAGGGCTTTGATCCTTGCACGGTTGATCATGTGTAGGTGTCTTCTTGGGTAGACATGTAGATGGTTTCGTTATCGCGTGGAAAAAAGAACTTCCACGACGGCTCATGGTAAATCCTCGGCCTGAAGGGCGGGGATGCTACTCTCTGCTCAAACCATGTCGTTTTTTTGATTTTCCCTGGGACTCTTCGGTTCTTCGAACTCCCAGAAGAATACGAAAATGGTATGCCAATCCCTGATCGGGACGGCGTTTACCGACACAAGCCTCCACCCATGTCTGTCATCAGGCTGGACCGGATCTGGAACGTAGTAGTCCCCCACATCAATGGGTTCGCTTTCAGTCGTTCTCCACTTCCTCATGGTTCTGCTAGCTCTTGTTTCTTGCTGAGATCAACCCACACGATGCACCTTGGTTGCGATGGGGAGGCTTTCGTTTCCTCGCCAATAAGGGTGAATCCACACGTTCTTGATCAAAGATCCACGAGGACCGTGATGTTGGTTTCGGTAGAATCCACGAACCAGGGTCCGTACAGAAGGGGACCCACGCTCACCGTTGTTGTATCGACGTACCACGTCCCGTGCATCGACCTTGATATCATCGGTGATCTTGTAGCGATCAAAGTCGGGGATCCCCTGGTATTTTTGCGCACGAGACTTCTTGGCTTTGGAGCTGGTTCCAACCTTCTTCTTGTAGGTGGATTTGGCTTCCATGTTTGCGAATCGCAACAAAACACCTCGGATGATAGCTCGACACAGCGTCATGGCACGCTGGTCTCTCTCGGTGATAGGGAGTCTGCTGGCCAAGTCGTCCAAGATCGTTTTTTCGTTGAAAAGCGCATCATCACTGAGCTGGCTCTGGTGCAGAGTTACCTCTGGCGAAAACGCTGCGTACTCCCAATAACGTTCACCATTGGTAACCTTGGTCCATCGACGAACCAAGATGGAGTGAATGTGGGAAATCTCGTTGCCGAGGTGGCTGTCGACTGCGATCAGCGAAGGATCGATTTCGACGATGAAACAATCCCAGGGAGGATTGAGCGTCGCCAGAGGAATTTCGCACCCCGAAACACAAAAAGCAGCGGCTACCAACGGCGTCACCTCAATCACTGGCATTGCGCTAGCCACCCAGCGAAATGCCCCTCGGGTCAAGATGACTTGAGTCGGGTCGGCTGTCAGAACATCTGTCAGACCCATCACGTGCTCGTAGGTCTCCAGAGCCTCCTTTTCTTGCTCTATGGAGACCTCGGCGCCTGGCTCCAAGGCAGACATCTGCTCGATGACTTTCCCCACGTGGTACAGACCCACGTAGACGGCATGTCGGTTCGACGCACCTTTCCCAAGGGCCGCAACGTTTTCCTTCGCCATGTCCCATCTATATCCTCACTATTTTCGTAGTCAAGAAAAAATCTTGACATGGATTTTCTAACAAGGCAAGATGCAAGCCTCACCATGAAGATCACGCTCCATAAGACCAGCAAGGGTGTTATCCAAATTTTGGTACAGTTTCCCTACCTGGAGGTCTCCATCCCGCTCAAGATCATTGAGGCCAGAGAATTGGCCAAACAGTTGGCAGATCTCGTCTCACCTCAGCGGACATTTACGCTGCTGATCAACGATGAAGATGGAGATCCCCAAGATGGCACCTACGTCGAAGCCAGCAGCCGAGCCCTTGCGGTGCATCGGATTGTGGAGGGAGCTACTTGCAAGATCAGCTTCCTGGCAGACGATACGCTATTTGATATGAAAAAAGAATTCGACAGAGCCTTCGAAAAGATTCTCGGTCAAGACAAGAAGGTCTTGAATCTAGGAGCGTTGCCTCCCCATCTCTCGGGAAAGCAATCCGCTAGCGATCATGATGGAGAGGGGTCCGACGAGAATCCATTACGGGGCTCGTTGCCGTTTCCCTTTCGCATGGTGCCGTGGTGCTGTACCATCCAACCATGATCGAACGTCCCCAGATTCATTTCCAGAACTCCAGGCAAGCCATTCGCATCCACAACGAGTTGATGGATCGCGGACCGAGACTGCTCGTGCAGATGATGAGCCCAAACGGTGAGAATATGATTCTCACTGATGCGCTTGTGGATACAGGCGCTGACATCACCTCGTTCGAGGAAAGTGCCATCAAAAAACTGGGCTACCAAGCACACAGCAAGGTCAAGATTCGCACGGCTGTGGGAGAAGAGTTGCGAGGTCTCTATTGGGTGGACTTGGGCATTCCTCAGCGTGGGCGCGCTCATCGAGTGTTGCGTGTGGAAGTTGCTGGCCTCGGCAATTTCTCCAAGGGCCAATTGCCTTTCGGCCTGATCGGTCGAGACGTCTTGCGACAAGGTAGCCTGAGCTACAACGGAATCGGCGGCGAATTTCACCTCGATTTGCTTCCCAAGGATGCCGGCTGATGTCCTTCTTGTTGTTGGGGCCCAAAGGCGAACTTCTTCAAATCGTGGATGGCTCGTTCCATCAAGCGACGCATGACGTTTTGCTCGAACATCCCGATTGGGACATCGTTTACGATGGAGATGCTCAAGATCTCGAAGAAAGTTCGGCGCGAAAAGAAAACCCAACGCGCTTGCCTCTGATCCACCAACAACGAGACTTGCTCGAAGAATTCAGTCACAATGACTTGACGCTTCTTCGTCGTGTCAAAGAGAGCATGGGCTTGACCCGAATCGATCCAGATCGGGTCAATTTCTTTCTGAAAGATACCAAGAGCGATGAACGGCAAAAAGAGGCGATGATTTTGCTTCGACCTTGGTTGCCAAACGGCTCAGGGTTTGACAATTTTTCGAGCGCCGCTCGCCATCTTTTGTCGGAGAACTATAAAACTGGCAAAGCCGCCCAGGGGGTCTCTTGTTGGAACCCGTGGACCAGCTCCATGCAAAACATCCCACCGAGTATGTCGCGGGGGTTGAACCTCGTTCCGGCTTTTGGTTTGTCAGGTGGACTTTTTCCTCAAAACGGGGCTCAACATCGCATGATGGTGGCTCAAGCCCAAGGACACCCCTACTTGCAAGCACGAGGGAATGCTCCTGCGTGGCGCCCTCTCAATCTGAAGGAATTGATTCCTTCTTCAAAGAAGATGACCCTGTGTCCTTCTGCCACTTCCCATTGTATCTCCAGTTGCTTGGTGTTCTCTGGACAGATGGATATTGGTTACGGAACCACCATGCTCGATGGGAGTCGAAAAGAATTTGCGATCTCTCGGAACATGATCACGAAGGCTCGCAAAACAGAGGCCCTTCTCGCAGAGCCAGAAGCTTTCTGCGCGCTTCTGATCGCGGCCATTCAGTGGCACAAAGATTGGTGTGATAAAAATCGAATGAAGTGTTTCGTTCGACTGAACGTGTTGAGCGATATCCCATGGGAAGTAATTTTTCCTGAGTTGCTTCAGGGCTGGGGACCCGATGTGATCTTTTACGATTACACCAAGATCCCTGGACGCGTGACCACTTCCAGGTGGCGAGAAAGCTCTGGAGATCGTCCCTACCATCTCACCTACTCGTTTGCTGGTGGAAAGCTCTCCATGCACCACTCAGAGATGGAAATTCACCGAGGAGTACCCACTGCGTTTGTGTTCTACCTCGGCAGCAACAATGAATTTGACCGGATCGAATCAAAGAAAGTGTCCTGGAGCAACTCCAAGCGGTGGCAAGGACTTCGATTTGGCGACTACCCCGTTTACGACGGAGATTGCCACGACCTTCGGCCTTACGACCCCTCTCAGGCCATCCTCATCGGATTGCAGTACAAGCAACCCGTCAAACAGCATCTGCGACCGGATGCGAAGAACTCTGCCTTCTTGGTTTACGCAGAAAAGACCGAGGTCAAGGTTGGCAACTCTAGCCTGGATGGTTGGCTGATCCCTGCGTCAGGACGCCAACTCAACGCAGAGCTTTTTTTGGAAATGGATCAAGACTCACCCTAAAGGATCAATGTTGATGATTTCTGTGATCCGTACCGTGGCACAGACATTGACCCGATGAGTGTTTCCAGCACCTGTTGAAAATGTGATGGTCAAGTCGCTTGCAGCGGCCGTCACAAGGAGCGCATAAAGCGCTGTCGCAGCACTCCCATCGGTATAAATCATCGTTTGTGAATGCACCGTTAGAACACCCAGGTTGTTCGTGCTCGCACGGATTGCAAGCAACCAACTCCTTGAATCAGATGTTCCGACTCTGGCTGCGGCCACTTCGATCAGAATCGTGAACACTCGACTTGCTTGTAGAGACAACAGATTTCCAGTCTCTACGTGTTGGACTAGCGCGACCGACTCGTTCGCTGCAACACCCTGCGTGCGACCTGCTGGCACAACTTTGCTGTATTGACCTTCCGATTGACTTCCCCCAAAAATGAGTCCGCCAGATGAAAATGCCATCTGTCCAGCCATGTAAACTCTGGAGAAAATCCCATGAGCAACCCCACCAGATCGGAATATTTGATTCCCGTATCCACCGCCAATATAGGAGGCAGCTCCAGTGTAAGTTGGGTCGGTTGGGCGCTCTATCGTGTTTAGCCCACCACCACTGATAGACGATGCGTAAAATCTCCGAATCAAGTTCAGAAATCCGCCCAAAATAGAGTTCGATGCAAATGGATCACCGCTGACTGCACAAGAATTCTGATATCCACCACCCACCGTGTCATACGGGCTGACTGCATCGCACTCGAACCCACCAGAACACGTCGCGAAGTCTGCAGATACACCCAATCCTGCGTATCCAGGGGAATAAGCGCAAAGATTCGTTGCCCCTTCTGTGGCTGTCGTTGCGGTGTTGTAGTCTTGTCGATTCGCTACGATATTGTTCGTTGGAGATCCAGACTGTGGCCAATAAACGGCAGCGGAACGATGGGTGTGATCGCCAAGCGCGTAGGTCGGATCAACTCCAAGTTCACTATTTTGTCTGGTCTCTGGTGGAGCCGTCGTTGCTGGATTGTCTGGTCCAGTTGGTCCAGTCGGTCCAGTCGGTCCTTGGGGTCCCTCGGGTCCTTGGGGTCCAGTCGGTCCTCGCTTGCAACAGATTTTACTTCCTTTTTGACAGCAAAAACTACATGCCATGTGGTGAATCTACCATCAATACTTGTTGGTGTGCACCACAGATTGGTGCAATTGCCCTAAGGTTGACTTGCGCTATGACTACAATGGTGAGAATCTCCAAGACTGGAACGATGTTGAACAGGTTTTCTTCAATTGGCTGGAGGAGTCACTGATGTTCAGAACAAAGCCAGGATATTCTGCGACAACAGTAGCGGACATCTCCACAGAAGTTCCAGATGATGAAAATGGCGTCATTGCTTTTGCAGAGACGGAGCAAACCGCTTGGCAACTTAGCAAGTTTAGCACGGATCCACTTTCAGCAGATGTTATCGCCACAAAAAGCGGAATTGGGCGATGGCTTCGGTATCGATTGGCTAACGAATCCTTCGTTCCAAGAGAAATATCTTGGCGAGGAAATGGTGATCTTAGCCTATTTACTGTCGACGCGGCTGCACCAGTGGGTGATGGAGGAGATTCTTTTTTTGACGGTGCCGTGTTGATCACAGATCCAATGAGAATCGTATTGTTGACCATGACTCAACGCGCCAGTGGATCTGCTGGCGTGACCACGGCTGAGGTGTGGCGGTCTCGTGGAGGTGCTTTCTTCCTCTTGGGGTTGCTCTCGATTCCTGCTGGACTCCCTCTAGATGCAGCGAATACGATTCCGCCACCATCTCCAGATGACGAATTGATCTTTGGAGATCTCGTGTTGGTCAGATTCACGGCAGTACAAACCGCAGATCCAACAACCGTTCCGCAAGATGTAGTGATACAGATTCACGGAGTTTCGAAATGAGTACACCAAACGGACTCAAGGGCAACCAAGCTGACCAATACGCGCCCTACCAGACCGATCCCGTTCCAGCCCCAGGTACGGTACAGACGGCATTGCTTGATCCAAGCAACTTTCAATCCATTCGAGGACCTGTGCTCACCGACGAAGGTGGGTTCAGGGAAATGTTTGCAATAGATCCGTTTACGGCTCCAAGCACGGAATGGATAACGAACAATACGGGCGGCGCTGGGCTTGTCGTCGCAGGTGGTGTTTTTACATTCACGGCAGGAGCAGTACCCAACGGGATCTCCTACGTTATCATTCCAGTGGACTATTTGCCGCTACAGTTCTCATTCGAATTGGACGAAGTAGCAGGACGTACAATCGCTGCCACTTCTCCAGATTTCTTTTTCGGCATGTATTCTGATGTTGATGTCAATGCAGCGATATCTGCTGGCGAATTCTTGGAGCAACTCTGGCTCGGAAATGGCACCAATACCAGTGGCACGTTTCGAAGCGGAGCGGGCGGCAATTTCCAAACGACGACACACACGATCACAGGTCGAACAACAGAGGGCTTCCGGTCTTTGTTGCTAGATGCAGAGAGCGCTCAAGTCCGAGATGGAACCACCGTGCTTCCAACGACGACGGTTCGAGCAACGCATTCAGTGAAGATTCCAGGTCTTACGACAGAACTATACTTGGCTATCGGTTTCAGAAATCCTGCTGGTGTCGTGACGCCCTGGGCAGTTCAAGTCCGAGCCATTCTCAACAACAACACCAATCGCCTTCGTGTCAACACTGGGTGGTAAAAGGAAAAAGCCTCCGCATGGAGGAGGATTTTTTCAGCGTGCTTGCCCCAAATAGAAAGGCTGATGATCGATGAAGAAGACGCTAGATGGACGCCAAATTGTAGCCCCAACGCAAGCCCCTGATGGCTGGAGAACATTTCTCACTGGCGCAAGCGATGATCCCAAGAACCCATCTGGTGTCAATGGATCTGGCCAACCGATCTTGTTGAAATTCAACGAACCCAAAACCGATGAAACAGAGATCAGCCTCGCGGCTCCCATTTTTCTTCACAATGGATGGTTGATACGTGAAGGTCAGTGGAGCGTGGAAGATCGATTCTCTCTCTTTGTTCAAATGCCTGCGACGAAATTCGACGTCGATGGGGCCAAGGACGTAACTTTTGTCGAAATTGTTCCAGGATCTGGAATTGGCATCTGGATCCCAGCAATTCCAGGGACAGGGACACATGAATTCGACCAAAAAAAGGCGATTCCTGTGCCATACAACCCAATTATTCAAGGAGCAGGCAAATGGAATTTGGATGAGGAAACGAGCGATGTGTTGCCCATATTTGGAGGGAATGGGCCCGTCATGCTCATCTCGGATGATGTCATAAGTTATTTTGCCAAAAACATCGATCTGGGTTCCGATTTTTACTCGGATGCTGACCAGAGTGAATGGGTTTCACAAAAGTGGAAATTGAAACTACAAGTAACCCGATCCTCTCAGGGATCTGCATCGATCGCTGGAAGGCTGTTTACCTACAGGCGAAGCACTACTTGAAGAGACGCCTAATTTCCAGCGAGGAGACCTCACGGTCTTGATTGATCTGCGGGACCCCTGGCGTTCACGCTGGGGAGGAAGCGGTGGGGTAGAGGCGGTAGACGAACGCCTTGTGGACCTGCACCCCGTCAGGCTAACCTGGCCTTTACCCATGTAAAGTGAGTTTAGCAGAGGCCGACACGTTGTTTTCAAGCTTCATGCACATCTGGTCTTCACGCCAAAGTACCGCCGAGGAGTGATCACCGAGCGGGTGACCAAGCCGGGCCGCCGAGCAAGAGCAGACCTTGCGACGATGGGAGGGCGTGTTGCGCTTCGTCTGGAACCTCGCGCACGAACAGCGACTGGATCAGAGCCCTGCCGTGCAACGCGCAGCAACAGACGCTGCGGCATCTCGACGAAGCGTGGCAGCGCTGCTTTCAGAAGCTCGGGGGGCCACCCCACTTCAAGACCAAGGGAGTCGACGCGATGGGCATCGCCAAGCCCGACGCCAAGTGCTCGTGGAAGCTGGTGAAGAGGTCGGGTCAGGACTTCCTCGTGTTCACCAAGCTGGGGAACCTCCTGGTGGTGGTGCATCGGCCGCTGGAGGGGAAGGCGGGCACGGCGACGATCACGCGCGACGGCGACCAGTGGTTCGTCTCGATCGTGTGCGAGGTCGAGGTGGCCGACCCGAAGCCACCCTTGGGCGAGCCAGTGGGGATCGACCGGGGAGTCGCCAATTTGGTCGCCGACAGCACCGGCCACCTCGAACTGCGTCCGGCCTTCCTCGACAAGGCCGAGGCGAAGATCGCCAAGGCCAGCCGCAACGTGAGCCAGAAGAAGAAAGGGTCAAAGAACCGCGCCAAGGCGCGCGAGAAACTGGCCGCCGTGTACCGCCAGGTACGGCGCCAACGAGAGAACGTGCCAAGGTCGTGCGCGTGGCCGCAGCCTATTCGAGCCAAACGTGCGCCGCCTGCGGTCACGTCGACTCCGCGAGTCGTCGCTCAAGACCGTTTTGTCTGCACCGTCTGCCAGCACGAAGACCACGCGGACACCAACGCGGCGTGCGTGCTGAGGCAGCGCTACGAAGAGATCAACCCCCGTCGAACCGGCGGGGAAGAAGTCTGTGGAGGCGACGGGGTTGCCCGGCTTACGAAGCAGAAACCGAAGGCCGTGAGGTCTCGGACGCTGCGGAAGGTCGGTGCCAAAAGCGTCGGCCTTCAGGCCGGCGATGGTTTACCAACGCTCCATGATGTTGCTGGGCAGCAGCTCGAGAAAGAAACGCGGATTAGGTCCCCCCCCTATCCTTCAGGCAAGTGATGGTTCATGTAGGTGATGGCGTTGTCGAAACGCGCTGAAACTCTTCCATGACGCGTTGTTCGTTGAGGCTCTTGGCTTGCGCGAACTCTGGCGACAACTCACCAAGCACGGGCTGACCCAGCAAGGACATGGCATCGCAGCCTTCTGCTGACCACGGCCAACGCCCACGTTGGTCTGGCAAAATGACTTGCCAGTAGGCAGGCATCTCCTTGCTCTCTTGTTTCCAATACTCCTCAACGTCAGGAAACAGCTCGCGGATCACCTCTGGGTTGGCTCGCAAGAACCACACCTCGAAGGGACTCGATGGGCGTACCCTGGTTGGCCCTTCTTCCACCTCGTTGCCCTTCTGGAAGAATTGATGCTCCTGCAAGGTCTGAAGGATCGTGATGCTCACGCTAGGCGACATGTTCTGGATCACGATATCCCGACCCATTCCAAGATGGACCGTCGCCAACAGTGGGATCGGGACCTCTGGTTGTTTTTGCCGCTTCGCAAAGACACCTTCGATGACTTGCACTTCGTCTTCGAATTCGATCTCGGTCGGTTCTCGACCGAGTTGCCCAGTAACGAGGGCGACGCCTTCCTCTTGGATCTTTTTTCTGATGAGATCAGCTTTTTCTGACTGCACGTTGCACTTTCCTATCCGAGGAGTTATGTGTATCATCACACGTATACAGACGAAACTTGGTCTCGATCAAGGTAGGCATCCTATGCCAAAAGAACAAGACGAAAAAGACATGTCTTCCAACCCCAGACTGAAGAAAGTATTGGATTCGGAGAACTTGACCCTGTTCCAAGGTGATATGAGGCATGCTGGCGATCTGAATTTGAAGCCAGATATCTTGATGATGGATCCCCCGTATTCCGACCAAGTTCAGAGTGGGAGTCTGAAGGGGATCCGAGGGAAAAAGAAAATCTCCAGCCCCAGGGAATTCCCATGGGGCCCACTCTCGGCTGCGCAGATCAAGGCAACCGTCGAAGTTGCCAAAAATACCCGACGATTCATCGTCATTTTTTGCGATGACGTTTCCTCCAACCGCTGGAGGAAGGCGATGAAGTCCGCAGGTATTGTGCATGTTCGACAATGCCTGTGGCTCAAACGTGGCGCTTCTCCACAGTTTCAAGGAGATCGGCCAGCTCAGCATCACGAGCTGATCGAAGTGTTCCACAACCCCCACACTCCCATCCATTGGAATGGTCATGGGCGAGGTAACATCTACGTCGCCTCCGTCATCAAGACCGAGACGGAAGAAAATTACGGGGCGCTCCGTCACCCTTCGACGAAACCACTCGACCTGATGAAGGATCTCGTTTCGGATTTTTCCAACCCAGGAGATCTGATCGTCGACTTGTTCTCTGGGATTGGTAAAACCTTGTCCGCTGCAGAGCAGTTGGGTCGCAAGTGCGTTGGGATTGAGAAAAATGGAAGGTACATCAAGCGTACGCTCAAGGAACTCAAACAATGTTCTCTGGATCTTGAATACGACGATACGTTTGCCGTGAACTTCGCCGATGTCGAGGCCGTTGAGCATGGACATCACATGCTTCGTTTGGCCTGGTCAGGTCTTCGATCCAATTCCTTCGTCAATGCTGCCGCAAAGCGTCTGGAAACGTTGACGGGTCACCATTGCGCATCGACCGAAGACAAGTACGGATTCTGTAGAATGGTGGTCGATTTCGAGATGCCTGAACATGTCCGAGAGGAAGCCGAACGGCTCTTGGTGGAGTGGTCCAACATCTCCAAACACATCCTCAGCCAAGACGTCACCTACAACAAGACCACCAGGAACATGGAAACGTTCATCCAACCCCAATTGGAATTGGCGTGATGGAATCCAGTGCCTTGCAACCCATCCCCTCGAAGAACGGATGGGTTTCCCAGAGACATCACGATTCTTGATGTTCCTGGGATTCCCAGTGTTTCGGGTGGATCTTGGCGTGAACGCCAGGGCTTTCCTATCCTCGGTAAACGTTGGGCGATATTTTTTTGCGCCTTCCACTTCGTGGAAAGATCATCGCTATTGCTGAGCCGCAACAACACATCGTCTGGCGTTGAAGGATTTTCGGCAAGATCTTCTCGCATCAGATACGTGCTATAGTTTGCTAGATTTCTCAGCAACTCTGGTGGTGACGATGGGTTCTGGCATAGTCCTTCCAAAACAACGAGAGAAGAATGGTTGCCCAAGCTATTCAACAATTCAGCAGGGCTATTTCGATTCCTGGCAACGGCCCCCACGACATATTGCTTGGTGTCTTTGGAAAGTTCGAACAGGCAAGATATTGGCGTGTTTTTATTCTTCGCCACTTTCTCTCTGACTTCGCTCAGAGAACTCTTCGATAGCACCTCCAATAGGTGTGTTGTTGTCGAAGGATTCGATGCAACCATTTCTACAACCAACGAATCATCGTCCTTGGACAACAATTCCAAGATCGACTCTGGGGTATTCGTATTCTCAGCGGCAGAACGTCTCAGAAGGATTTGTGGACTCGTTGCTCCTTCACGAATCACATCCAATTTTGCGTCGGAGCGTCGTATCAATGTGGAAGTGATCGCAACATTGTCCTTGTAAGCCCTGGCAACGGCCAATGCAATGTTGTAATCCTTGCATCTTTTCACGATATTGTTGGCAATTCTTGAAAAATATTTGTTCCCATCAATCATTGCAAAAATGGAGAATTGTGGGCTCTCCAAGGCAACCAAGTCTGGATAGATCGCAGCGACTTTATTTATCACATTGAGAAGCGGTCGCTCATCTTCATACGCCACAACATTTGGATGTTGCAATATATTCAAGCACAATTCTTCCGATACCACCCCAAGTTGCTCTGCCTCTGACATGAGGACAAGCAGTTCGTCAAATTCGGTCTCTGGATCGCATGCCTTTTTGATCAGATCTTCGATACCCAACATTTCAAGACCTTTGTTTGAGTTCTAGCAACTTTTCGTAAGCGGCATCACGAATCATGTGGTCAGGATCGTCAGCAGACATCACGTCCATAACATCTTCTGGAAAACTTTTGTTATCCAAGAGCATGGATCTTACAACTGCCCTCGGCTCAAATTCGGGGTCAGACATCAAAACCAATAGCGGAATTGGTGTGTGGTGGTTGCCGGCGACAGCCATGCTCACCGAATATGACTCTTTATAGTTCTCGTAGAAAAATTTCAACAGATCCGAGTCTTTTGTTTTACCAGAGATGATGCAAACCACCATTTCCATTGCCGGATCAGGCTCAACCAGGGCGTTCATCACAAACACAGGGGAACTTACAACATCTTCTGGAAACTCATGGGCAAGGAAATTCAAAATTCCTGTGTCCAGACTAACTTCTTTTGTGGAGGTACAAATTTTCGGATTTTCGATCAATGCTCGACGAACTTGCATTTCTGGATGCTTGGCCAAAATCCACAGACGTTCCCAAGAAGTCCCAGGATCGCTTGCTTCTTCGACCAGGGCTTCTAGCTCAGGTTCAATGGGGTTGGCCTTCCGGGGGCTCGACGAGGCCATCCACACGAGTCCTCCCGCGAGGGCCAGTCCCCCGACGATCCACGGCCAGACGGGCGCCTTCTGCGCAGCCGCAGGGGCCTCCGACGTTTCGGTGAGCTGGTACCTTGTGCCCGAAGTGTCGACGAACTCCATGCCCCTATCGTCTCACGTCAGGCCACGGTCAGCGAGCGCCTTCTTCGCGGCTCTGAGCACGGACCCCTCGGATTCGGTCTTCTGGTTGCCCAAGAGTCGAAGTGTGTCGAGGGGGGTGCTGGGGTTCCTCGCCACCGCATAGCGCACTTCCCACACGGATTCGGTCCCGCGATTGCCCAGGAGTCGAAGGGTGTCTTGGGGCGTGCTCGGGTTCCTCGCCACCGCTTGGCGCACGTTCCACTCCGATTCGGTTTCCTCGTTGCCCAAGAGGCGAAGGGTGTCGGGCGGCGTGGTGGGGTTCCTCGCTACCGCATAGCGCACCCTCCACGAGTGAGG
>JAKQFZ010000015.1 GCA_029558215.1 Candidatus Omnitrophota bacterium | reverse complement strand
CTTCCTGCCAAAGGCCTCCAAAATGGGAGTCACATTCTCCCAGTTGGCCAAGAACTCTGGGAAAACCGGCGCTGAGATGATTGGGTTGCTCTTCGACTTTGACCACCAAAACATTCTCTGCACGGGGGCGCAGATAGTCTGTGATTCTAAATTCGAAAGGAGTCCAGTTGCCGATATGCTCTCCTACGAAGTGACCGTTGAGCCAGATCCTGGCATGGGTTGCTGCTGCACCGAATCGGATCCAGATGTCCTTACCCTTCCATTCAGGGGGACTCTTGAAGACTCTCCGATACCATCCGATCTCGTGGTAGAACAAACCCCAGCCCTGCGCCTGCCAGCTTCCAGGCACGTACACCTCTCCCCAGGACATCTGTTTGCGCGGCATGAACCACTTCTGCTGTTCTCCAACATTAGCGGGATCAAGACAGAAGTCCCATGTTCCACAGAGACTCAGATGATTCTCCGGAATCTGGGCACCGAGGCGCTTGGTGGATTCTGCCGGTTCGATGCCCGTTGGCGGTGTTGCCTCTACGCGGAAGGTTGTGGTCGCCGTTCGACCTGAGACACGAGCCTTTACCTCAACGATCCCCTGTCTTGAGGCTTGAAACAGTCCCCACTCATCAATAAGACCGCCTTTCGCAGTCCATTTCACGCGAGGCAAGGAAACCTCCTTGTCGAGCTTGTCAAAACCCACAGCACTGAATTGGACAGGCTGATTCATTGGGACAGTGTCTTGCTGAGGCACCAAGACGACTCTTTCGGGTCTACAGACATCCTGTGGCGTCTGCAAATACTTCAAACGAATTCCCCAGTTTCTATCAGGTTGGGGTGTGAATGTTTCCAAGTCCATCGTGAAACCACTTCGACAGATTCCCCCCAGGCTTCTGCTCCCGAGCATGTCCAGACTCGTCGAAGTCATGTTGCCCTTGTTGGCAACGGTTGAGTGGGTTGCGACTCGATTCAGACCGGCTTTCCATTCGGATGGATCGGTCTCAAACGCCAGCCAATGATTTTTGTCATCTCGATAGGGAGCAAGGCTTTTCCAGTGCCAGACGCCATCGTTCACGCGCACGCCGAGTTCTGTGTCGGTTTCCCCGGGGGCTGCGACGATCTCGGAACCCACATGAACATGAGCCAGAACGGTTACGGACTCAATGCCATGTGTATGGGGAAGGGTGAAATCCACGTACTCGTGATAGGAAAGTCCATTGTCTGCGAAAAGCCCGACGACGGTCGTCTTGTGATACATTCCGTCATCGAAAGAGATTTCGCGCACTCCTGCCCAGCTGCTCGAGCTGAACCAGAGCCCTGCGAAGCCCAACAATACGACCAAGATTAGTTTCAGAAGCACTCTACACCTCCGAAGGCTGGCAAAGCGCGACTGCCCAATTGCAGCCACAACGACTGAGTGTCAGTTCATACCATGAACGGTCTTGAGTGGCAACAAGAGGCACGCTCTCCGACTGAGCGCGATCTACCAAGGCGATGTCGCAATCCCTTCGTTGCCATCTCGGATGAAGTTGAACGGTCGCGGCATAAATGCTGCCCTACAAGTGATGGGTCTGGCGATCCATCCTACGGCTCAGGCTACTGTCTTTGTGTCATAGTGTCTTGGTGGTCAGATTCCCTCTTCTGTGTTTTGTGAAGTGCCATGAAGGCATTCTTCAAGGAGTTCATCCCGAAAGGAGCACAGTGCGTGTCTCATGAGAATGTGCCTTTCTCAATGCCCTTTTTTCGGACAAATCACGTTGGAGTGCCTTGAATCCTGTGGTATTGTTCGCTGCAAGTGGGGCAGCCTTCTGAGC
>JAKQFZ010000604.1 GCA_029558215.1 Candidatus Omnitrophota bacterium | reverse complement strand
GGGCGTGGTAAATGTAGATGGCCTTTCTCGGTGCCATTCCCATTTCGAAGGGGTTTGGCTTGATAACCGGACAGACACCTGCACAGTCACCACAACCGTTACAGCCGCCACCAACAATTCCCTTGGCAGTGGCTTCGGTTGGAGTCATAACTCCACGTGCTTTCTTCCGAAGGGTGATATCGAAGTTACCAATGTATCCTTCAACCTTCTCAACTTCGGTGTAGGTCATCATCTCGATGTTCGGGTGACGACCGACATCCACCATCTTTGGTGTAAGAATACACTGTGAACAGTCAAGGGTTGGGAACGTCTTGTCGAGCTGAGACATACGGCCACCGATGGTGGGGGTTGCCTCAATCAGGTACGTTTTGATTCCAGCGCTGGCAAGATCGAGTGCTGCCTGCATTCCACCGACACCGGCACCGACAACCATTGCTGCGTGTTCAACCGGAACACTCTTTGGAATGAGATCTTCGAGTTTTGCTGCTTTCGCAACAGCCATCCGGATCTGATCCTTTGCCTTGTCAGTTGCCTCATCCCACATGCCGTGCATGTGAACCCATGAGTTCTGCTCACGGATGTTTGCCATCTCGAACCGGAATGGGTTTAATCCTCCTTCCTTGGTTGCGGTACGGAAGGTTGGTTCGTGAAGACGGGGTGAACATGCTGCAACGACGACACCAGTCAGGTTGTGTTCCTTAATTGCGTCGTCAATCTTCTTCTGACCAGGAGTTGAGCACATATACTGGTACTGGTCTGCAACAGCTACGTAGGGAAGTGTCTTTGCATAGTTGACAACATCATCAATCGAGAGGGATCCTGCGATATTGGTACCACAGTGACACACAAAGACACCAATTCTTGCTTCAGTATTTTCTGCCATGTCTTCTCCTCCTATAGCACCTTCTGCAGGAATGGTGTGCAGTCGATTGCATGCAGGTCAAGAGCAAGATCCTGTGGGCTCATACCCTGTGCAAGACCTAAGAGTTCGTTGTAGTGCAGAACGGGGATGTTGTACACGTCGCCGAACTTCTCTTTGATCTCGACCTGACCACGGTCAAACTGGAGCTGACAGAATGGACAGACTTCAGTGATTGCGTCAGCACCAACTTCCCTGATGTTGATGAGCTTCTCGTTGGTAATGTCAAGTGCATGGGTGATATCATATCCACGGACACCGCCACCGGCACCACAGCACTGCATTTTGTTGCGGTACTGGACAGGCTCACAGCCAAGGGCACCGATGAGTTCTTCAAACCACATCGGGTTTTCAGTGTCTCCAAAATGTCTCTCTTTCTGTGGCTTCATTAAGTGACAGCCATAGTGAGCGGCAATCTTTGCACCAGTAAGCGGAGTGGTTACACTGTCCTTGATCTTCTGAACACCACAGATCTTCTCATCATAATAGAGTTCTGCAAGATGCCAGACATCGATAGAACCCTTAAACTGCATATCAATCTCAGCGAGGACTTCGTTCACATTGTCACGAAGTTCATCGTTGTGCTTGAGAATGTGGTTGACCTCATAGATTGACTTGTAACAGCCATTGCAGATGAGTGCAATATCTTTCTTCATCTCCTCAGCAAG
>JAKQFZ010000603.1 GCA_029558215.1 Candidatus Omnitrophota bacterium | reverse complement strand
GCTCGAACAGGCCATTGCCCGCTCCAATGAGATGGCTGTGCAGGCGGAACTGGCGAGCATTGCCAAGAGTGAATTCCTTGCCAACATGAGCCATGAAATTCGCACTCCGATGAACGGAGTCATCGGTATGACCGGCTTGCTTCTGGATACGGAGTTGACTGATGAGCAGCGTCGTTTCGCAGAAACAGTTCGGACGTGTGGCGAGTCGCTGCTGACACTGATCAATGACATTCTCGACTTCTCGAAAATCGAGGCAGGAAAACTGGATCTGGAGATTCTGGACTTTGATCTGCAGAACCTGCTCGATGATTTCGCGTTTACCTTCGCATTGCGGGCGCATGAGAAGGGCTTGGAACTGTTGTGCAGTGCCGATCCTGATGTGCCGTCCCTGTTGCGGGGGGATCCTGGACGACTGCGCCAGATTCTGACCAACCTTGTCGGCAATGCCATCAAGTTCACTCATGCTGGTGAAGTTGCTGTGCGAGTCAGCCTTGAGTCGGAGACTGAGAGCGAAACAAAGCTCAGGTTCTCGGTTTCCGATACCGGAATCGGTATCCCGAGAGACAAACTGGACATCATCTTTAACAAGTTTGCGCAGGTGGATGCGTCCACGACCAGGCAGTATGGCGGAACAGGGTTGGGCTTGGCGATTTCCAAGCAACTGGCTGAGATGATGGGTGGGGAGATTGGTGTTCAAAGCCATCTCGGTCAAGGTTCCGAGTTCTGGTTCACCGCGCGTTTTGTGAAACAACCGGGAGATCGCAGGCGCAAATCGCCAAAGGCTGATCTGCATGGCGTCAAAATCCTGGTTGTGGATGACAATGCCACCAGTCGCAGCATTCTCAGTATGCGCCTGAGTTCGTGGGGGATGAGAGTCAGTCTGGCTGTGGACGGAACGGAAGCCCTGGCTCTGTTGCGTGAGGCCGCGGATGGGAAGGATCTTTTTGAAGTGGTTGTCACAGATATGCACATGCCTGGCATGGATGGGGAATCGCTGGGTCTCGCGATCAAAGCGGATTCGAGGCTCTCAAGTATTCGTTTGATCATGTTGACCTCTCTTGGGTCACGAGGTGATGCTCGGAGATTTGAGGAGATTGGCTTTTCGGGCTATCTGCCCAAGCCGATGAGGCATCAGGAGTTGTGGGCTGTGCTGGTCACAGTCTTGGGTTCCACTGTCACATCTGAAAGTGCGCACGACGAAGGCGTGGCGGTGGAGTCAAAGGGTATTGTCACTCGGCACTCTGCGAAAGAATGCATGGATTCGGCTGCAGGACATGGGACAGGGGATGCGTTGGATTTCGAGGCCAGCGGGGCGAGGATTCTGGTTGTCGAGGACAATACGGTCAACCAGCAGGTGGCTTTGGGGATCATCAAGAAGCTGGGTCTGCGAGCGGAAGCGGTTGCCAATGGCGAGGAAGCACTCAAGACGCTTGAG
>JAKQFZ010001124.1 GCA_029558215.1 Candidatus Omnitrophota bacterium | reverse complement strand
GACCGTGGCCTGACGTGAGACCCTGGGGCATGGAGTTTGTGATGGCGTCGAGCCCTCAGAAGGCCAACCCGATAAGTCTTGATCTGGAGGCCCTGATCGCCGAGGCGCTGGATCCCAACACGCCCTTTGGACGCTTGGAGGAGTTGACCGAGCACCCTGAGATCAATGCACGACGTGCCGTGCTGGACAACCCCAACCTCGTTCCCACCCAAGAGGATGGAACGCTCAATACGAGCTTGTTGTTGGCGTTGGCGAGAGAGTTTCCCGAGGAGGTGGCGGTGCATCCCGCGTTCGTTCTCCACGCCCTCGTCGAGCCTAACCAGGAGATGCTTGGGGTGGTGGTGGAGGTGGTGCGAAGGACGGCCGATGTGGGCCTGATTGAGACCCTGTTGCGCACCTGGGGGCCTCACTCGTTGTACGTGCGCCAAGCGGTGGCGAGGAACCCCACCACGCCCGAGGATACCCTTCGACTCTTGGGTAACAAGAAGACCGAATCCGTGGGGTACGTGCGCAAAGCGGTGGCGGCGAACCCGAACACCCCCGTTGATCTCCTTCGCCTCTTGGGTAATTCGAAGACCGAATCGGAGTGGCAAGTGCGCGCATCGGTGGCGGCGAACCGAAACACGCCGCCCGACGTCCTTCGAATCCTGGGCAACGAAGCGACCGAATCCAAGTGGTCCGTGCGCAAAGCGGTGGCGAGGAACCCCCACGCGCCTCTGGATGTTCTTCGCACCCTAGGCAACGAGGCGACTGAATCCATGGGGAACGTGCGCGAAGCAGCGATGAAGGCACTCGCGGACCGTGGCCTGACGTGAGATCCTCGGAGCATGGAGTTCGTCGACGCTTCGGGCACAAGGTACCAACTCGCTGAAGCCGTGGAAGCGCCAGCGCCCGCGAAGAAGGCGCCCGTCTGGCCTTGGGTGGTGGGAGGTCTCGCTGTCGCTGGAGGATTGCTCTGGATGGCCGCGTCGAGCCCCTGGAAGGCCAACCCCGTGAGCCATGATCTGGAGACCCTGATCATGGAAGCGCAGGATCCAGCGACGCCCTTCGAGCGCTTGGAGGTGTTGCAAAAGCATTCCGAGGTCGAGGTGCGACGCGCGTTGCTGGGCAACCCGAACGTCTGCCCCACGAACGAAGACGGAACGCTCACCACGGATTTGTTGTGGAATTTGGCCCAAGAATTTCCCGAGGAAGTGGCGGCGCATCCTCTGTTCGTTCTGCATGCCTTGATCGAACCCGATGAAGAGATACTTGGGGTGGTGATCGAGGTGGTGGGAAGGACGGCCGACGTTGGGCTGATCGAGACCCTGTTGCGCTCCTGGGGGCCTCACTCGTGGGAAGTGCGCGAATCGGTGGCGTGGAACCCCCACACGCCCGAGGATATGCTTCGAATCTTGGGCAATGAGGCCACCGAATCCAAGTGGTACGTGCGCCAAGCGGTGGCGAGGAACCCGAACACGCCCCCCGAGGTCCTTCGACTCCTGGGCAACGAGGCCACCGAATCCACGTGGAGGGTGCGCGAAGCGGTGGCTCAGAACCCCAGCACCCCCCTCGACACCCTTCGCACTTTGGGTAACCCAGCCACCGAATCGAATCCGCTAGTACGCGAAGAGGTCGCAGGGAACTCAAACACGCCAAAAGACGTCCTTCGTTTCTTGAGCAACGATGCGACCAAGATTGTGCGCGAGGCAGCCGAAAAATCGCTCTCGAAGCGTGGCCTTGTTGTGAGACAATCAGGACATGGAGTTCGTGGACGTATCAGGCACAAGATACCAACTCGATGAAGCGGTGGAGACCCCTGCGGCTGCGCAGAAGGCGCCCGTGTGGCCTTGGATCGTCGGGGGCGTGGCTGTGGTGGGGGGACTGCTCTGGATGGCGTCGAGCCGACGAATGATCAACCCAATCAGTTTCAACGAGGATCTACTGGTTACAGAAGCGCGAGATCCACAAACACCAATGCAACGTCTTTGGACAATCTATGATTACCAAAGAGGTAAATTTAGGCCAGTATTGTTGGATAACCCAGACCTCTGTCCAATCGGAAAAAATGGAAAACCCCAGATAGCTTTGCTGAAGGCTTTGGCGGAAGAATTTCACGAAGAAATTGCTCAGCATCCAACTTTTGTACTCAATGCCATCGTCGAACCTATCCATGACATGGAGATGGTTGTTTTGGAAGTTGCACAGAGAACATCAGACTTGGGACTGATAGAACAACTTTTGACAAACTTTTGGGCGTCCAGTATCGATGTCCGTGTTGCCGTGGCGAAAAATCCCAATACTCCTGAAGTCGTATTGGAAAACATGTCCACCAAAGAAATGGAGAGCAATCCTCTTGTTCGACAAGCTGTTGCCAAAAATCCGAATGTTTCTGAACGTGTGTTGAGGAAGATGATTCGAAAAGAAATAGAACCAAGCTGGGGGGTCCGTCACATTGCAAAGACCTCACTGGTTAGCAGACGATTTGAAGAATGACCCAAGAAGTTCTTGATTTTTCAAGTGGACGCTTGCCTACCACGAGCGACGCGTGGGCTTACTTCTTATCCGTTCATGATCGTGGAATTTTGGATGATCTGAAAAAACGTCTTGAAATATCTCAATGATTTGTAACAATGTCGGCATGCCTGTTACGTTGAATGAGATCAAGTGGGGTCGTTACGCAGGTCCTCAGGCTCCTGTTTATACTGGGCCCATGTGGTTTGGAAAGGTCAAGGTGAACCTTCGAGACAACGACCAGTTTGAATATGTTGCGCTCCATGTCACGAGCGCAGCGGAAGGGAATCCAGACGCTATCCAGCTCTACGACAGTTGCATCTGTTCCATTGGGTCTGCTCAATGGTGTTCCAAATATCCAAATTTTGTTCGTATGCTGCTGTTTGTCGAAAAGAAGTGCCCAGGCAGCCTTCAAAAATTGAAAGACCACATGGGTCAGATTGGTGCTGAATTCGACGAAAAGCACAGTTGCTTTTTGCACAACGGGCTTCTCGTGATGACAGACCAACAGCGTAGAGACTTGTTCTTGGCGGGTGGAACTGGAATCGAAGGCTCTTGGACAGAAGAGCAGCTTGAACGGGCTTACAATTGGGTCTTGGCCTACGCTAACTGTCCTTGGGAAGAAGAGCCAGTGTGGCAAGCCCAGATCGATTTTGCTGCGAGCACTCTCCACGAGTATGTTCGACCGGAAGCGGAATGGCTCTTTCAGATGACGGCAGATCCGTGGATCTTGGCTCTGCGAGCAGCGTATATCAGCTTCGCAGTCAACAATCCCAAAAAGGCTGCCATGCAATTGAATATAGCGAGACAGAAAGCCCCTGACAGTGGGCTGTCCGAGGGAACTCCATCCTGGGTGATCGAAATTCTCCGATCAATTACATGGGATAGCGGGCTCGACCTGTGGAAACATCGCTATAACGCCATCCGAGCACGTCTAGAGAAATCGTTCAACGTGGACCTTCCTGACTTCGCTGATGAGTTGAGAAATGCTGCATCTCTTGGCGAGATCATGAGCCCAACAGAGATCCAGATGGCCTTGCTCAAGTTGAAATATGACATCGGCAATAGTCGAGTGGATGGGATTATCGGTAGAAAGACCAAGGCTGCCATCATGGAATTCCAGAGAAGGAATGGTCTTCCTGTGGATGGAGACGTGGACGACGAGACCCGTAAAAAGTTGAAAATGGCGATTCGTTTATATTTTCGACGTAGCATGAGTGGTGCTACGTTGATTTCATGCTCTCTCGTCCAACACTCCCACGCACGACTCAAGTGTTCGCAGAATTGAACGGACCTCCTCAGGATTTTGTTCCTGGGTATCGCCTGGATCAATCCGAGGTCATTTACTGGAAAGATGCGATCTCTTCCTTCGGTGGCGAGAGAATCACGCAACTGTTGAATTCGTTTGCGAACGACAAGCGTGCGCTTGAGATCAAGACGTTTGGGACTTCGAACATCCCCGAAGATTTTTCTGCTGAAGGGAAATTGTTGCCCATCCATGCGCTCTTGATCGTAGCGATGCTGCATGGATTTGGGCACGTTCCTGGCGAATTCAAAGGAAAAGAAGGCGCCTTCTCTACCAACAACCTCCTTATTTCTCCTCAGCCTATGGGTTGTCTTATCGGATGGGATTGCAACAATTACGAAGAACCTGTCTTGACACCCCAAGAAGGTGTTTTCGATCTGATCGAACGAACTTTGCAAGAAACTGTCAACGAAAACAACGGTTCTGGACAAGTCACCAAGGTATTGGGACCAAGCATGTTTGCTCTTCAGATCATTGATGATCTGACCAAATCAACCGTCCCAGATGCCTCATCACTCGTAAGCGTCATCGAGGGCAATGGCGCTCTCGATCCAATTCTGTACATGAATTTTGGGAACGTTGGTCATGCACTGCTCACCATGTTGGTGAGCGAAGCATCTGCAACGATTTCAAAAGCGTTGTTCTCTGATTGGGATGGAAATCCTGACACGATGCCCTACGTGGCACAAAAAAAGTTGATCCCCATCACCGAAACCGAGTGGGACGTTTTCAACGTCAAGTTGGCGGCTTGGTTCAACAACACACTCGCAACGAGGTGGACCAGCAGTATTGACAAATCCGACGAGGCTTTGACCAACAAGGGCCTCGCTGGATTGGCAATCATGTGCAAATTGCTTGGCAATTTTGGTCTTCTCCAAGAGATTGACGGAATCCTCAATTTGCCAGAAGCCTTCGAGTTGATGACCTACAATTGGTTCTTGCTTGGTCTCACCTCTCTCTCCGCGAATGCATGCCAAAAAACCACTGTGTTCTACGAGCCACTGGATCGCTGCGTTATTCAGCTCGGTGGTTTCAACGAAGCCATCAGGGCAGCCTTCTCTGTGTTGAACTTGATTCCAGGATTCAAAATGATCGTTGAGTCTGGGGATCTCGGTCAACTTGCCTTGGCCATGCTGAAGAATGGGTTGTTCTCTCCATATACGGTGACCAAGGAAGCTTGGGCCCAAGTGACATTGCTTTTGGATAGCACTCGTCAAAAATTGATGAGCAGCACTCTGAACGCAAACACGGGCCTATTCGCGGGTGGGTTGGACTTTGTAGCGTGGAATGTCTCCTCATTTGTCCCCGACGAAAAGGAGTTCTCTGGTTCATCTCCACCACCTCCCAATCCACAATGCGAAGCAGGAGAGGTGTTCAAGAACGGTCAGTGCATCGTTGATACGACTTCAGAGGTACAAGAGGATCCGAGTACGAAACCCAAAAAATCATTCGTGGGTTGGCTCATTGGTGGTGCTCTTGTTCTGGGCACTGGCTTGTTCTTGTGGGGATCAAATCACACAGGCGAGGATATTCAAATCAAGGAAGACCAACCCGATGAACCCTGAGGCCACCGAATCCTCGGGGTCCGTGCGCGAAGCGGTGGCGAGCAACCCCACCACGCCCGAGGACACCCTTCGACTCCTGGGCAACGAGACCACCGAATCCGTGGGGGACGTGCGCGCAGCGGTGGCGAGGAACCTGAACACGTCCGTCGACGTCCTGCGCACCTTGGGCAACGAGGCGACTGAATCCGAGGGGTACGTGCGCGCAACAGCGAAGAGTGCGCTCGCGGCCCGTGGCCTGACGTGAGACGATAGGGGCATG
>JAKQFZ010001121.1 GCA_029558215.1 Candidatus Omnitrophota bacterium | reverse complement strand
CCTCAGTCGTGATGCCTGTTGCGGATCACACAACTTGGCGTGAACGATGAGATCACGCTCCACCTGTCGAACCGCCAGAGAAAAGGCGTCTTCGATGGTGTTCTGCAGCGCCAGACGCCGGGCGCGTTCCATCAGAAGTCCGTAGACGAAAAGCAGACCACCGTACGCCGCAATCAGTGAGCCACCACCCAATGGCCCCTCACGAGCGACCAGATCCTTGCGCCAGACAAGGTGCCGAAGATACCTGCGCAGAATTGAATCCGAGGCTTCGATCATACCCTCAGGATTCGGCGTCTTGCGGTGAAAGAACTCGCCAATAACTCTGCTGGCAAGAGCCAATCGGCCAGGCCGATGCTCTTGGCCACGGTGCTTGATCTGTGCCAGAAATGACAACCCCATTGCCGTGACAAACCGCTTGACGAGACCAGACGGTTTTCGCTTGGCCGACACGCGAAAGACCAGCGCATAGTCATCTTGTTTCATGCGTTGGACAAAATGCGAAACAACATTCTCCCGAGTGAATGGCGATCCCGCGGGCAGAACAACAACCTCTCGAATGAAACGCTCTAAGAGCGACAGATAGGCATGTCCAGCGCCCAGGCAGTCGCCCAAGGGAGTGCCGGTTCGTGAGAGCAACTGCGTCAGCCCCTCCTCAACCTGGAGGTATTCACTCCATGAGAGTTTGATCCGAGAGTCCGACCCAAGTCGCGCTTCTGAGCCGACCGTCCGATAGTGGTGATCGCGGGTCTTGAGAATGGTCTCCAAAGCCGGAGCATCTCCACCATCCTGGACAGTCTGCAATTCAGGTTGTGCCGTGCCTTCTCGGACACTTCGGCAGACGAACGAGTACCCAACATAGATTCCATGCGGGGTTTCCGTAACCAAGAGTGGGAATTCACGACAGATCTTTCCCTTGCCGGAAGCTCCGAACTGCCGATGCAGATAACATGAGCCCTCATTCTCAAGAAAGACGCAAATACCCATGCGTTGGGGATAGATCAACACGGCCGACGCGCTGACCGAGATCGCTTCCTTTCCTCCTAGATACGTCCTGAGAGGCTCCTCGGGAGATCTCTCGATGAGAGTTCGAGAGGTCTCTTTGTCCACTGGGATGATCCAGTTCTCACGACAGCAGTCGCCGCACTGAATGCAGCGGTAGCGGACTTCGTCCGAAACGAGAAGCGATTCTGCTATGTTGGGCTTGTTTTGTTGCGTCAATGGGAACTGTTCCCCGTCAGAAGTCCTGTGGCTTTGTGCGTGTTCGTCCACAAATCTCCGTTCACTTTCCCAAGAAACCAAGATCGGGAGGAGGCGCTTTCTTTTGTGGGAGAGCTCCTCGCAAGAGTGGCCATAGCCCGCGTGCCTGCGGGCCCTAACCTGTTCGGAAGAACATCCAGCCCGCCAACATCACCAAGCCCGCCAACAGGGAGCAAAAAGCCCAGACGGAAACCTGGTCAAGCATGGACGGTCGAAGGTGTTCAGACTTTCCCAAAGATTCAGACAGCACCCTGGATGAAGAACGTCTCTGAATCGCCGTAATGGCTGCTCTGATTTTCAGTCTCGTGCCGGCATCCTCTTCCTGCTCTATCGCCTTCTTGAGGGGGACAAGCATCTCGCCTGTTCCATGCTGTTTGAGAAAACGCGCGGCACAGGCGCGCACAACGTCTGATTCATCCTGCAAAGCCCGTGCCATCGCAGGCGCCATGTTGGAGGGTCCAAATCGGGTCAGGTACTCGGCCGCTTTGCATCGAACGAGTGCGGACGAGTCTTGAAGAAAATCCGTAATCTCTCCCCAGGAGAGATAGCCGAACCGACAGCAATACTCGACCACGCACTGCCGAATAAGTGCCGACTCGGAACCTCGAAGGGACAGCAACGCTTTGGCCACCTTCTCATGGCCAAAACGCATCAACTGGCTGACATATCGCAAAGCGTATTCTTCTTCTTTGGCGTAGATGCCAGGCACAAGAGCCTCTATCTGATTTTCGATGTTGAGAATCTGGATGAACTTCTGACGTGCGGGCAGATACTCCTCACGCATACGAACAATGTGACCCAGAATCTCCTTGGCCGGATTGATGGAATTCAGATCCATGAAGGCATCGCACAGTTGCATGAGCAAGTCCTGATCCATTCGATGGGTCTGAATCAAGGTCAGTGCAGCACGCCGAGCAGCCCCCAGATTTCCCATGGCACAGAGTGTCAGGATCATCTGGTGTCTGATGACCACTTCCACTTCTGGAACCATGTCAATGGAGAGCAGATGGCGATAGCTTTCCAGTGCGGTTTGGAAATCCCGAATTTCGAAATAGGCGCGACCCACCAGAGCCAGCGTCATCGGCTGGACGGGGCCTGCCTGAATCGCCTGTTTCAATACCGGTATGGCTTTGTTGAACGAACGCTCTTCAAAATACAGCCGCCCCAGATGCTCCAGAACCAGGCCTGTACCCGGCCGCAACGCCAACGCCCGCTCGTAGTAGCGATGCGCCGAGACGCGATCCCCGCTCTGGTGAAGGACAAACCCAAGGCGAAAGTGCAGATCTGGATCCAACGGATTCTTGACCAGTGCATTGCGATAGATCGCCGCAGGATCGGACTCATGGGGAATTGAAAGCTGCTGGCGTCCGACCTGCCAGTGCCAATATGCCAACTGGGTTCCCACGCTGAAGCCAGACCACTTCAGACCTTTCGACATCTTCAGAATCTCCTTTCGACAAGCACCAAGACCATGCTTGCCAAGGCGATGAAGAAGAGCCCTGCCTCTCTCAATCCGACGGAAGCCGTCTCCTCCCTGTTCAAAACAGTTTCCGTCGAGCCGAGCCGTAACCGATAGGAAACGTTCAAAGTCTCAGGCCAGCTCTGACTGCGCCAGAAGACCACTCGAAGTCCTCTCAACCAGTCCGATACTTTTCGAACGGTTCCACTTCTGAATGATAGCGCAAATCTCGCCCTTCGCCATTCAAAATCCAGTCTTCCAAGCAGAAACGGGAGCAACATCAGTTGCCCCACGCCGCTTGGCGTGTGCCTCGAGCCGGAAGCAGTCAACGCACGACAAACGCCGGCTGCGCCCAGACCTCGAAATACCAGAAGCGATACCAGAAACAGCCCGATAACTTTCTCCACCGCCACCAGGCCATCCCAATAAGCCCCAGACCAATAGAAGGGCATGAAGATGATTATTAGCAGAATTGCCAGCGATCGCAAAGATCGCAGAGGCAGAGGAGTCAAGAAACCGCGGACAGCCGTCACTCCAAACAAGACCACGATAACGGCCGTGATTTCCCAGATTCCCCCAGCGGCAAGACAGGAGGCCACCAGAATAACTGCCGAGATCAGAACAATTTGTTCAGGGATGATCTTCATCTTCATTGAAGGCAGGCGTGTGCCACTTCATCCTGCCAATGCAACCTATTCCCTCAGTCTTGCCGAGCAGGTCAGCACCTGCGGGCGCGTGGATCATGATAGATGCCCAAAGGTGCATCCACGAGACAGGATGAAAGTCAACGGTTGACTTCCAAAGCGCCAGCGCTTCTACTTGGACTCTTCAGGAAGCAGATCTGCTTTCTTCAGAACAGTAAAGTCCTTCTTTTTTGTCTCGAAAGGTGCAGCATCCATACGAACGGAAACCCGATATTCGTCTGCCATTTTGTCTTTTTCTGGTACTCGCCATGAGTACGCACAGCTGAACCCTCAACCAAACTCAAACGAACCCCGCTCAACGACCTTGCCTTTGTCCGTAGCGAGCACAAAAGTTGGGGCAGGAGGAGTTGTTCCGTTTATACTCATATTGTCACAATGCTCTCCCCCAACACCGATAAAATCGAGGGTCAGACTGCAGGTTTCCCCTCTGGGGTAGGGCTTCACTCTAAAAGAGTACGGTGATCCGAAGATCATCTCCGCAGTCTGGTCAGCCGTCACCGTGACTTCGGGATACTGCGCTGTGGCTCGGGCAGTCGTGAACGTAAACGGAATGCGCCCCTCAACCTTCTTGGAGTAATCAGTCAAGTCCACCAGGCACTGCAACATCTTCCAGTTTCCAACAGGAAGGGCAACCGGCTTGGAGTCTTCCGAGGCAATCTTAACTACTCCCGAGGCGTCGTAGACCAGAGCACTGAAGCGCTTGTTGGCATTCTTCACAAATCCCGTCTGTCCTTCCAGAGGAGTCAATGAGACTTTGTCTCCCGAAGGGGTGATCTCCAGGTTGAAGAACTTTCCGTGCAACGCCAGCCTTCGAGCAACAGGACTACAGTCTTTTCGTCCCAGATGAACATAGTAGCCTGCCATCGGTTCAGATTGTGTCGTTGGATTGACAAAAATCAGATCGAACTCAGGATTGTACAGCAGCTGATCCACAGCGCCTGAAGCCACAGGGGCGGAACAATAGTCGTTGAACAGACCGTTGGTTCCGCTGTCCAGAAGCACCAACTTGATCTCTTTGCCGTCAAATGTTCCCTTTCCCACTCGGTACATTTTGGACTGAATGTGCGCCCCAGCATACCGGATTTGATTTTCGTAGAAGGACGAGTAAGCAAAGAGTGAAAAGTGATAGTCAATCTCCTTATCTCCACAGGCAACGCGCATCTTGACGATGGGATATTCTCTGTAACTGTATCCTCCTCCATAGTTCCGATCGGCCTGTGCGGCGCGAAGTGGTTCATCGTCGGTCAAGTCACCATTGCCGTTGAGATCGAAATAGGCCGTGTTAAACCCTTCTGAAGTCAGGTCGCTGGAGTCAAACGCCACAGCATACCTTTGGGTGCCCAGTTGGAAGACGCTACGAAAAGGTGTTTTGCACAGATACTCTGGCTCTTTCTTGACGATCTCTAGAAACCCT
>JAKQFZ010001110.1 GCA_029558215.1 Candidatus Omnitrophota bacterium | reverse complement strand
ATCATCGGAGGTGAAGAATCCTCCAGGCAAGATATACCTCTACATCCGCTGCAGCCACATACAGTCACTGGAGAGCGGTCTCGGACTTGCAGCACAGCAGAGCAGGATTGAGGCTTATGCGAAGAAGCTGCAGGAAGAGAACCCGAACTTAGAGATACTTCCGATCTATGCTGACGAAGCTGTTTCTGCATTCAAGACGCCAATGGCCAAAAGACCTGCTGGCGGAGAGATTCTCAGGAACATCAAGAAGGGGGATCACCTTGTCGTCTACAGACTGGACAGGGCGTGGAGAAGTATCCGCGATTGCGCCGAGACCGTCGAGAGGTTCTACAAGGAAGGAGTCCACATCCATCTCGTCAATGAAGGAGCCAGCTCTCTTTCGCCAGAGGGGAAGATGTTTTTCTACACGCTCGGGTATATTGCATGGGTCGAGTCGCACTTGATATCCGTTAGGACAAAGGCAGCGCTGGACCACATGAGACGCGAGGGCATTGCCTTGGCAGAGACAAACATCTTCCGCGTCCGAAAGAAAAACGGCAAGAGGAGGTACTTCATCGACATCGACATGGTGTCTCGAATGAAGTGGGTTTGTGAGCTAAGGGAGAGGACGGGCCTTAGTCCGTCAGACTTGTCAAACATGATCGAGAAGTTCGAGGCATCTTGCCAGGGCAGGCCAGTCCGTCCTTCAGCGATATCGTGGGGAACGAGACAGCCACGGTTCTTTACGATGGACAGGATACTGAACTGGGGAAGGGCATACAAGGCAATAGCGCCGCTGCTTGCCGCAAAGAAGATCAGGCTCTACACTCCGGAGGAGCTTCTGGACGAAGATCGCCTTTTCGTTAAGCCTGGAGATACATGCGGCTACAAAAAGTACAACAAAAGGCGAAAGGAAATGGGCGACAGGATAGCGAGATCCGCAATAGAACGACGCATGGAAAGGACTAAAGGAAAGCCTTAGTCTTCAGTGTCCGGCGCGAATTCAGATATGTAGCTGCTGATTGCTCGGCAGCATGTGTCAACGAGAACCGCTTCTGTCCTGCGAAGCGTCCTGCACCGAGCTTCGCTCTTGTGTTCTTCGGAAGCTTCTTCCCAGGTTCCATCCGGGGACTTCAGCCTCTTTGAGACAGAGACATGCTCCATTCGCATGGACCTGTAAACAACCCGAAGAGTGTCTAGTGCATGACGCACCTGGGGCGGGCAATCGTTCGGATGTGACTCATCCATCGCTACAAGGCCATTCATCTCTTCTTGAAGCTGATTGAGTTTGTCAGCGAGACTGTTTGCCTCTGCCTCGATTTCTCGCTTGCGTGCTTCTCGATCATCCCGAGAACTAGGAATCTGCTCTGGCATTGGTTTCGTCCTCCAGGGTTTGATTGAGTTTCACTTGGAATCTTCGGTACGCATCGATCGAGGTTCGCTTGCCAGTTTCTGTGAGAACAGTTTCTAGGGTCACGAATCTGCCATCGATCGCCTTGGCTCCAACGCGAATGATCTTGTATATCTTGCTTGCAGAACATCCTAGGTAATCTGCAAGCTCTTGGGCGCTGAGCCTGTCTTCTTCAGGAATTGCAACAGCATGACAATCCATTGGCTGTTGCGATTGTACTATTGTTGGCATGATGGCTCCTTTGGGCATGGCACTGCCGTCAACTCTTATACAATCTGTGACGGCCAATCCTTTCACGATTCTTCTTTATTCTTCATGCTTCTTCATTTTTCTTCACGGTTGTTTTTTCTTGTGTCTATAAGACTACAGAGAGAACCCCCAGCTAAGCAGGAAGCTTCATGGCACGCACTTCATTTCGAGACGCTGAAGAAAACGGCAAG
>JAKQFZ010001097.1 GCA_029558215.1 Candidatus Omnitrophota bacterium | reverse complement strand
GCTCATACTGGTAAAGAAGAAGCCGCCCGATGCGATTATTGTCTTCCAGCTTCCCGACGACATCAGTCCCATCGCATCCTAGGACTTCTCGGCTCGGGGATTGCCTGACCACTGCCTGCTGTGTGGTACGCAGGAGAGCAGGACTACTCTATCGAATTCTGCTGCTGTCCATTGCCTCAGGGCCTCGCGCTGGAGTGTCGAAATGGGGGACGCAGATCATAGTTGATGCCTGGCAGTGTTTCGCAACAGGCATGTGCACCGGGCTCGGTCGGGAGGGATTGGCAACCGGGCCTTCTACAGCTCTACTCCTCCGTGCCCATGCCTGTGCGGAACCTGCGGGCTGTTCAGGTTGCGATAGCACCGATAGCGGTTGTAGCACGGAAAACCGCACGAAACGCGCAACGGCGCAGAACAATGCCTAGTCGAGGGAGCAACAAAGAAGGACTGCGGATCGACCCGTACCCCGACTCACTTCACGTCATGAGGTGGATTGCTATGTCCGACACGAAGAGAACCCGCGTATTCCTGCTTAGGCTTATGTACTCGCTGACCATTGTGATCGCCGGAAGCCTTGGCATCGGAATGCTGGTCGCATCCGATGTGACGCAATGGGTATTTGGCGTCGACTGCCCGCGCATTCTTTCCGGCCTGATCGGAAGCGTCTTTCTGGCGTTCGCGCTCATGTCTGTCCTGGGCCTGAAGGATCCGATGAAGTTCGCGCCTCTTTTGTTCATGCAGCTGCTCTATAAGTCGGCATGGCTCTGCTTTGTTGCACTCCCTCTTCTGATTACCGGAAGGATGTCGGCAGATGTGATACCGGTGATCGCGGTGTTCGTGGCGGTTGTCATTGGTGATTTGATCGCTATCCCATTCGGGGAGATTCTCAAGAGCACATCGGAAGAAAGCCATGAGTCGCAGATCCGCCTGCAAAACGAATAGATCTGATCATAATAGTCTCTCCATGCGCACGTAAACATCATATGAACTTCCGAACACTCTGGCGAGTTTTGGGGTCGCAATCGAGCCGACGCGTCTGAAACCTAACTTGCCCCACAGATTGATCGCAGGATTCTTGGCAAAAACGAATAGCTTCACTTTACAGTCGGCATTCTCTGGCAACTCGCGTTTATACTTCGAATGAAGTGCCTCCAGAACGTGCGTGATCAGCGTCGCTCCAATGCCTTTTCCTCTGTGTGATTCACTGGTTGAGGCCAAGTATATCTCGGCTTTTGTGCTTTCCGGGTTGTCTTCCTTGTTTATGTTGTCCAGTGCCAGAAAGTTGAATGCTATTCTTAAGGACTTCTTTAGACCAATGGTTCGAATGACGCTCATTAAGCAGCAAGCAGAATCCAGCAAGTTCGGTTT
>JAKQFZ010001066.1 GCA_029558215.1 Candidatus Omnitrophota bacterium | reverse complement strand
CTTCCTATGCCTGATTGAGGGACGTTGAAGCAGAGCTGGCGGACATGGTTTTGTGCCACAGAGAACCGAGAGTGATTCAAGGTTGACAGTTCTGTTGACGACAGATGCCGTCAGGGCTATTTTTGAATTGGGAAGAATGTGTGTATGCTGAGGGATTGAGCCGACCGGTGCAGGATTCATCCAGGTTGGCAGAATGGAATAGGATCATGGAAAACAAGTTGTGTCAGATGTGCAAGAAGCGCCCTGCGAGTCTTCATGTCACGCAGCTGTTGAACAACAAACACATCTCAGTCCACCTTTGCCATGAGTGTGCCGAACAACAGGGAGAATCCGGTTCTCCAAGCGCGCTTCTGATGAATTACCTTTCGCTAGCCTCACTGGCTCAGGAAAAGGTCAAGGTGGCTACCGGACAGAAGAAAGTCAAGCCGGCGCAACCGTCACAGGCTTGTACAGGCTGCCAGAAAACTCTTGAGGACTTCCAGGAAACCGGCCGACTCGGCTGTGCCCAATGCTACAAGACTTTTGAAAAACCATTGGGCGAGATTATCGAGAAAGTCCAGAAATCGAAACAGCACAGGGGAAAGGTTCCGGAGATCAGCAGCACCACATACCGAACACAGCAGGAACTCTCTGAGTGCAAACACCGCCTGCGACAGGCGGTTGGAAATGAGGAGTTTGAAGAAGCCGCGCGCCTTCGAGACCGAATTCGGGGCATGGAGGAATCACTCCTCTGAAGTTCCCTTCCCCTACAAGAGCTGTGAAGATGTGTAAGGGGTCCAGGCCGCTGCAAAGAGTTCGATTATCATACGAGTTGTCTGTTTCTTCGAGGTCATTTTGATGTTTCCAGAGCAGGTTCAATTCAACGCCAACAAATGGCTTCGTGCCACAGGCGATCTGGCCGATGTTGTTCTTACCAGTCGGATTCGTCTGGCTCGCAATCTTCAGGACGTGCCGTTCACACGATGGGCTCTGCCAGATGACCTTGCTTCAGTGACCGCCCGTTTTCGAAGAGTGGCAAGCGGGACGGCAGAGTTGGCTGGCATGGCAGTCATTGACTTTCCACGCCTGGATGCTCTGGAGAAGGAGTTTCTCTGTGAGAGGCATCTGATCAGCCGTGAGTTTGTCGAAGGCAAGAAGGAAAGCCTGCTGACATTGAACTCAGATGAAACGATCAGCATCATGGTCAATGAAGAGGATCACCTGAGAATACAGGCGATTCGTTCAGGCGTGGATCTACAAGCCGCCTGGGAGGAACTCAACGCCATAGATGACGTGCTCGAAAAGGGGATGCGCTTCGCTTTCGATGAGCGATGGGGTTATTTGACTGCCTGTCCCACAAATATCGGCACCGGTATGCGCTGTTCTGTGATGCTTCATCTGCCTGGAATGGTCTTGACGCAACGGATCGACAAGGTGCTCTCCGCCGCGGCACAGTTGAATCTCGCCGTGCGTGGTTTTTTTGGGGAAGGCAGTGAGAACACAGGAAATCTCTTTCAGATCTCCAACCAGATTACACTCGGCGCTACGGAAGAAGAGTTGATCCAGAAGATCGCCAATATTGCTGAACAAATCGCGAAAGACGAAAGACGTGTCCAGAGAGAGCTTCGAAAACACGCCGCTCGACTGATCGAAGATCGGGTCTGGCGTGCCTACGGTCTGCTCACCAATGCCCGGCTGTTGACATCCCGCGAGGTCTTGGAAAACCTCTCCGACATTCGCCTGGGGATTTCGTTGGGTCTGGTGGAGCATGTGGACTTTCGCACCTGCAACGAAATCCTCTTCTACGCTCAGCCTGCACACCTGCAGAGAATGGCTGGCCAGCCGATGGAAGCGTCAGACAGAGATGCCTTTCGCGCTGACTATGTGCGCAGAAATCTGACAAAGGAAAACCCCTGAGCACAATAAAGTTTGCGTTTTATGTGCGTCTACACTACATTGTGCAGCCTGTTGAAGTATTCGCCACAATATGTTGTGGGCATGTGAGACAACACGCTCTCTTTGTCAAAAGGGTATGGATTGTCTGAGAGCTTTTGAGTATTATTACTCTGTTTTTCTCAACGGATTAGGGAACTTCTGAGCGTCGCCAGACGCACGAAAGAAAAATATATGTACGAGCACTATACGGAACGGGCACGGCAAGTTATGCGGCGCGCCAAGGACGAAGCCGCAAAAGTGGGCTCCACACAGTTTTCCACGGAGCACATCTTGCTTGGCCTTATTTCTGAAAGTGAAGGCGTTGCAGCGATCGCCCTGCAGAATATGGGTGTAGACTTGGAGGCGCTTCGTGCCGAGATTTTCCGACGCACCCGACAGGAACCCAGTGGCTTTCCCAAAGGGGAGCCTCAACCCAGTCTGAGCGCACGACGTGCAATTGAAGGCGCGATGAAGGAAGCGCAGTCAATGCAGGTGAACTGGATTGGAACAGAGCATCTGCTCTTGGGTGTTATTCGCGAGCAGGAAGGGCTTGGAGCTGAGATCCTTACCGATATGGGAGTGGATCTTGACCGAGCACGCGCAGAGGTCTATCGCCTTCTGGGGGGCTCGCCGCCACCAGAGACCTCGCATCAGGCGAAACAGAAGAGTAAGACACCCGCATTGGATGCCTTCGGCAACGATCTCACTGAGATGGCACGTCAGGGAAAACTGGACGCCGTCATCGGTCGCGAGGATGAGATTGAACGTGTCATCCAGATTCTGTGCCGACGTACCAAGAACAATCCTGTTCTCATTGGCGAGGCAGGCGTAGGAAAAACAGCCATCGCCGAGGGGTTGGCGCAGAAGATTGTCAACAAGACAGTTCCCGACCTTCTCGCAAATCGCCGAATCGTCACCTTGGACTTGGGTGCATTGGTTGCCGGTACCAAGTACCGAGGCCAGTTCGAAGAGCGTCTGAAGGCCGTTCTGGACGAGATTCGACGCATGGAGAATGTCACGCTCTTTGTTGATGAGTTGCACACCTTGGTTGGAGCGGGTGCCGCGGAAGGTTCCATGGATGCATCGAACATGCTCAAACCGGCTCTTGCCAGAGGCGATGTGCAGTGCATCGGCGCAACCACCATGGAAGAGTACCGCAAGTACATTGAAAAGGACAGCGCCCTCGAACGCCGTTTTCAAACGATCCTCGTCAACCCGCCCAATCAGGAACAGGCCTATGAAATCCTTCTCGGTCTGAGAGAACGCTATGAAGCGCATCATCACATCAAGTACACCAACCATGCCCTCAAGGCAGCCGTGGATCTCTCTGACCGATTTATTACCGAACGACATCTCCCCGATAAGGCCATTGACCT
>JAKQFZ010001062.1 GCA_029558215.1 Candidatus Omnitrophota bacterium | reverse complement strand
GCTCATGTCGGCATAGCCCTTCTGGACTCCCCCGTAGGGAGAGGAGATGAAGGGATAGGGCTTGTATCCAAGCTGGAACCCCTTCAGCGCCATGATCAGGGCTTCATGCGACTGCAGGCGCAGCCTTGGAAACTGGTACTCGACCAACCGAAGCATTCCCTGCTCTTCTTCCGTGCGAGCCGATGGATGGAAATTGAATTTGGAGAAGAACAGTTCCACGTTTTCCCCAATGACTTCTTCCTGCCATATTCTCTTCTCACGGAGCACACCCCCGTCATCGCGACTGATATCTCCCCCAAGCATCATCAGGCAGATCAGAAAGTCTGGCTGCTCCAGAAGACGGTATTCGGTATCCTGCGGGGGTTGAAGAGTGATGTGCATGCTGTGGGGAGGAATTTCCGCAAAACGGAGTGCTTCATTGATTAACTCGCTCAGAATCCAGGGATCCTGGGTCGCTGGCTTGGCAATGTTGCCCTGAAGATTGAGCCGTCCGAAAGCATACTCAAAGAAACCCCTCGTGCGTCGAGTCAACGGAGAGTACAGCGAGTGATCGTCAATGTAGCCGCCAAGTTTCCAGCAGCGCTTGGGCAGATCAAAGTCATTGGAGTAATGAAACCCATCGAAATGAGGGTCATCCCCCGGTTTGGCGTGAACCGCCCGAACACCCAGAAAACTCATCTCAATTTCCGCACCCAATGGCGTCCGTCCCTCCTGACGATGGCTCAGTATCCGGATGACCAGGTCGGCGATTTCACGCCTGCTGTAGAGTGCATCTGCGGCGCGTACACCCGCCATGGCATAGTCAATGTACTCTTTTTGAGGATCGAAGTTATCAGCACCTTCCCGCTGGAGCAGATTCTTCAACCGCTTTTTGTGCGCGTTAAGATGTTTCAATGTCAGAAGGCAGGAAATCGTGTATTCGTACATAGCGGTCGCCGCTTTGACCAAGCCTCGAAACTCCCGACGAATGCGCTGCTCAAGTTGGTTGAAAACAATGTGCCGTACGGCGAATCGAACGTAGTTGTCTGCATAGGGAAGTGCCTCCGCATTGGACGCAACAAAACGAAGACTGGGTAAGACTGAATCGCTCAGTCCCTTGCGAACGAGATACTCAGGAATACCCGTATGGTCGAAATGAGCGGCCACCAAATCACTGATAGTGGAACCGTAGAGCTCTGCCTTGGCTCTTCGAAGAACGTGCTTGTTGTCGTCGGCAGACAAGCGTTCCTGGAGCATTGTCTCCATGCGATCTTCCAGGTGGTCCTTGATTCGGTCTTCGACGGCGACTCCACGATCAAAATAGCGAAGCAGATTGCGTTTGTTGCCCACATAGGTGAAGGCTTTGACCGGCTCCCCCCCAACGATGACGGTTACTTTTTCACGGCGATAGAGATCTCCTTCTCCCTCAAAATCATCAAATAGGCTCATCGTCTCCTGATCCAGTCCTTCAAGGAGAAAGCCCTGAACCAGGCTGCCAGAGCGGCGAACGATATAGGGAAAAAACGTTGAGGAACTGATCTTCTCATAGCCCTCAAGAATAGCTCTTCGAGAAGGAAACGTCCTTCCTGCGATGGTTCTCACATTGGCCGGATTGGTCAATGTTCCATAGACGAATAGACGCTTCTTTCGCTCGTCGGTCATTCAATACACCTCAAGAAGGACTTAGTTCGGTCTCAGGCCGACTTCGGAACCCGAAAGATCCTTGGAACGTTCGGAGCAGGCGAGCACGTGCAGGCGCTGGGGCTATTCCCGCTTCTATGTGGTGCTTGCTCACGAGACAGACTACCTCTTCCGAAAGCTTGCCAGGAGCGTGCTCGATTCAAGATCGCACTGACGACAATCATCCAATGGCCATCAAAACCGTGACGAGTCGTCGCAATATTTCTACGATTGCTTCTCGATCTTCGCAAGGATGTTCCGAACACGTTCCTGAATCAGACCTTGGTCGAAGTAGGCCTGTAGTCTCTTTCCTGCCGACTGATTCGGATCACCCTCACGTATCGCTTCTATCCGGTCAACAGGGATGGAGTACTTGTTGCACAGCCAGCACAACAGATGCACCAGGGTCTCCATCTCATCCTTGCTCGGAGCGTAGCGGTCGAAATCATTGATGAATGCGACATAGATTTGCCCCCGTGGATCGTGGTTGTGTCTCAGGGACGGTGCCTGATGATCAACAGGCCTGCCTTCGTAAAGCACTCCGCGGGAGTCAATGTAGTAATGAAAAGGAATCTCACCCCACTTCTTCTCATTCATGCTCTGTATCTGTCTTTGCCGAAGATGAAGCAGAGACTGAGACCCGCTCTGCGTCACAACCTTCTCATCGAAAACCAGTATGGAATCCGGAGAATGTGAGGCGAAGCGTCCCGTGGGCAGATCTGATCTCCAGAGACCTGGTGAGATAATCTCGGGTTGTGCCACGGTGCCACGGGGGCCGGTATACTGGGTGGCTCTGGGCTGCTTCTCCGCGCGAGCACAACTGAGCAACGCAGCGGTGCAGACAAGCAACACACAAGCACAGCGAAATCCACCTCGGATACTCGACTTTTCTATGTTCACGTCTGCTCCTCCCTGGCCGCCCCGACTGGAGTCTGTCTTGCCGCACGACTGGTGGGGAAGACAATTCGGAAGACAGTCCCCCGTCCTTCAACGCTGTTGACCTTAAGTCGAGCACCGTGTGATTGGATGATGTTATGGACGATGGATAGTCCCAGGCCAGTCCCGTTTTCCTTGGTGGTG